>NZ_JBEXKU010000093.1:0-24074 GCF_040609575.1 Streptomyces sp. NPDC004647
GAACAAAGCAGGCTGAGCAAAGCCCGTCCCATTCAGCAGCTCCGCATCCTCGCCCCACATCACCTCACGCACCGAACGGCCCAACTCACCATCCAGCATGGCGAGTACGGAATCCAGCGCCTCCGCGAACACCGGGAACCGCCCGTACAACTCACGCCCCATCCCCAGCCCCTGCGAACCCTGACCCGAGAACAGCACCGCGCTCTTCGTACGACCCGAGACCATGCCCTCGACGGCGCCGGGCGCCGTGCCGTTCTTGAGCCAGGCCTCCAGCGCCGCGCGCCCGGATCCGCCGTGCTCGTCCGTGACGACCGCGAGGCGGTGTTCCAGGCTCGCCCTGGACGTCGCCAGGGACAGCGCGGTGTCCACCGCGCGGAGTCCGGGCTCACGCTCCAGCCTGCTCAGCAGCACGGTGGCCTGGTCGCGCAGCGCTTCGGCGGTCCGCCCCGAGACGACCCACGGCACCACGGTCGCGCGGCGCGCGGGGGCGGTCTCCTCCTCCTTGGCGGGGGCCGCGTCGGCGCTCGGCGCCTGCTCGATGATCACGTGTGCGTTGGTGCCACTGACCCCGAACGAGGAGACACCGGTACGGCGCGGACGGCCCGAGTCCGGCCACTCCCGGGCCTCGGTGAGCAGCTCGACCTTGCCCGCCGACCAGTCGACGTGCGAGGACGGCTCGTCCGCGTGCAGGGACTTCGGCACGATGCCGTGCCGCATCGCCATCACCATCTTGATGATGCCGGCGACGCCGGAAGCGGCCTGGGTGTGACCGATGTTGGACTTGACCGAGCCGAGCAGCAGCGGGCGTTCCCGGTCCTGGCCGTAGCCCGCGAGCAGGCTCTGGGCCTCGATGGGGTCACCCAGCGGGGTGCCCGTGCCGTGTGCCTCCACGGCGTCCACATCGGCCGGGGTGAGACCGGCGTTGGCGAGCGCCTGCCGGATCACCCGCTGCTGGGAGGGGCCGTTGGGTGCGGTGAAACCGTTGGAGGCACCGTCCTGGTTGACCGCGGAGCCCCGGATCACGGCGAGGACGGGGTGTCCGTTGCGCTGTGCGTCCGACAGGCGCTCCAACATCAGGACGCCGGCGCCCTCGGACCAGCCGGTGCCGTCGGCCGACTCGGAGAAGGCCTTGCAGCGGCCGTCCCTGGCGAGACCGCCCTGCCGACTGAACTCGATGAGTGAGCCGGGGGTGGACATCACATTGACGCCACCGGCGAGTGCCAGTCCGCATTCACCGTTGCGCAGCGACTGCACGGCCAGGTGGAGCGCGACGAGAGAGGACGAGCAGGCCGTGTCGATGGTGATGGCCGGGCCTTCGAGCCCGAGAGCGTACGAGAGCCGGCCGGACACGGCACTGGCGGCGATGCCGGCGCCGACGTCGCCGGTCGCGTCGTCCAGCGACCTGAGCAGGAGATAGGCGTAGTCCTGGCCGTTGGTGCCGATGAAGGCGCCGGTACGGGTGCCGCGCAGCCGGGTGGCGTCTATGCCCGACCGCTCGATGGCCTCCCAGGTGGTCTCCAGCAGCAGCCGCTGCTGGGGGTCCATGGTGACGGCCTCACGGGGCGAGATGCCGAAGAAGCCCGGGTCGAAGTCGGCGACGCAGCTGAGGAATCCACCCTGCTGGCTGACGGAGTTGTCACGCTCGTCGGTAGTGCTGTCGCGCAGCGCGTCCAGGTCCCATCCCCGGTCGGTGGGGAAACCGGAGATGGCGTCGGTGCCGGAGGCGACGAGTTCCCAGAGTCCCTCCGGGGAGTAGACCTCGCCGGGGAACCGGCAGCTCATTCCCACGATGGCGATGGGTTCCCGGGCTGCGGCGACGAACATTCTGTTCTGTCGCCGCAGCCGCTCCGACTCCTTCATCGCGGCGCGGAGTGCTTCCACGACGCCGGCGGCGGGGGCATTCTCGGTAGGGGCGTTCATGGTCTGCTCCATCACTCTCGCGCTACAGGTCGGACTGGCCGTTGAGCGCGGCCCGCACCAGGTCTGCCACTGCCATCGAGTCGATGGACTCGTCGGATGTGTCGTCTTCCGCCGGGGCTGCTTCGCCCCGTCCTGCCAGCTGGAGCAGCGGTTCCAGCACGCCGATGTCCCGCAGCTGCGCCAGCGGTACCGAGGCCAGCAGGGCCCGGATCTCCGCTTCCTCGCCGTCGGCCCCGGCTCCGTCCTCGGGGATCAACTGTCCGAGCACATGCTCGCCGAGGGAGGTGGGTGTCGGGTGGTCGAAGACGAGCGTCGCGGAGAGGCTCAGGCCGGTGGCCGTGTTGAGCTGGTTGCGCAGCTCGACAGCTCCGAGCGAGTCCACCCCGAGGTCCCGGAAGGACCGTTCGGCGCCGACGGCGTCCCTGTCCGGGTAGCTCAGGACCTGAGCGGCCTGGGTACGGACCAGGTCCACGACCGTTTCGAGGCGCCGGTTCGCCGACAGGGCCGCGAGCCGGTACCGCAGCCCGCCTTCGGCCACGCTGTTCGCGGGCGCCGCCGTGGCGGCCACCATCCGGTCGTATCCGGGGAATTCACGGAGCAGGGCGCTCGGCCTGGCCGTGCCGAAGGCCGCGACGAAGCGGTCCAGCGCGACTTCCGCGACGACCGCGGTCGGCTCGGGCTCCATGACCAGCCGGAGCATTGTCTCGCAGGCCAGCTCCGGGTCCATCGCGCCGACTCCGGCGCGCTTGGCGGCCTCGTCGGCCCCGGCTCCCTCTGCCATTCCGCCACCGTCCCAGGCTCCCCAGGCGACCGAGGTCGCCGGAAGGTCCTGTGCCCTGCGCCGTTCGGCCAGTGCGTCCAGGACCGAGTTGGCCGCCGCGTAGTTGGCCTGGCCGAGGTTGCCCACGGCCGCCGAGGCGGATGAGAAGAGCACGAACGCCGTGAGGTCCAGCCCACGGGTCAGTTCGTCGAGCAGGAGGGCCGAGGTGACCTTCGAGCGGAACACCGCCGCGAACCGCTCCGGGGTGAGCCGGTCGAGCACTCCGTCGTCCAGGACACCGGCCGCGTGGACCACTCCGGTGAGCGGATGCTCTGCCGGGATGTCCGCGAGTACGCCGGCCAGTTGGGCGCGGTCGGCGACGTCGCAGGCCGCGACGGTGACCGTCGTGCCGAGCCCGTCGAGCTCGGCCCGCAGAGTGTCGGCCCCCGGTGCCGCGGGGCCGCTGCGGCTGAGCAGCACCAGGTGCTGGACGCCGTCCTTGGCGAGCCGGCGGGCGACCTGGGAGCCGAGGGCGCCGGTGCCACCGGTGATCAGCACGGTGCCCTTCGGGTCCCAAGCGCGGGCGGGCCGCTTGCCGGGGGCCTGTACGAGGCGCCGGGCGAGGACCGCGGAGGTACGTACCGCGATCTGGTCCTCGCCGTCGAGGCCCGCCAGCGCTCCGGCGAAGCCCGCGGCGGTCCGCTCGTCCAGTGTTTCGGGGAGGTCGATCAGACCGCCCCAGCGCTCGGGGTACTCGAGCGCGGCGACCCGGCCGAGCCCCCATACGGCGGCCTGGAGCGGGTGGTCCACACGGTCCGCGCGGTTCACGGACACGGCGCCCCGGGTGGCGCACCAGAGCGGCGCTTCGATCCCGGCGTCGCCGAGTGCCTGGAGCAGTACGGCGGTGAGGGCGACTCCCTCGGGCACGCTGCCCGGGACGGTCTCCCGCAGCGCCAGGAGCGAGAGGACACCGGCGAAGCGTGTGCCGTCCTCGGCGCGGGCGCGGAGTTCCCCGGCCAGCGCGGCCCGGTCGGGGCTGTCCACCGCCACCCGTACGACCTTGGTGCCCAGCGCGTCGAGCGCGGCGGACACCCAGGCGTCCTCGGTCGATTCGGCGGGGACCACGACGAGCCAGGTGCCCGTCAGGGGCTTCCGGTTCGCGGTGGCTCCGCCGGTCAGCGCCTTCCAGACGATCCGGTGGCGCCAGCCCTCCATGACCGATTCGTCGTACTGCTGCCGGCGCCAGTCCAGCAGGGCGGGCAGCACCTTCGACAGGGCGTCGCCCTCGACGTCCAGTGTGGACTCGAGCGAGACGAAGTCCTTCTGCTCCACGGCGTCCCAGAACGCGCGGTCCGTCGTCTCCGACTCCTGCGCGGCGCCGCCGGCGGGGGTGACGCCCGGCATGACGTCCGGCCAGAAACGGCCGCGCTGGAAAGCGTACGTCGGCAGGTCCAGCCACTGGGCTCCGGTGCCCGCGAAGAACGCGGGCCAGCGAGGGCTCACTCCGTGGACGTGCAGCCGGGCGAGCGCGGTGACGAGGGTGGTCTCCTCGTCGCGGTCCTTGCGCAGGACCGGTACGACCACGGCGCCCTGCGGGGCCGTCTCCTGGGCCATGGCGGACAGCACACCGTCCGGGCCGAGCTCCAGGAACGTGGTCACACCGCGGTCCGCCATCGTCCGTACGCCGTCGGCGAAGCGGACGGCCTCACGGACGTGGCGTACCCAGTACTCGGGCGAGCACAGCTCCTCGGCCGACGCGGGGCCACCCGTCAGGTTGGAGACCACCGCGATACGCGGCGCCCCGAACGACAGGCTCTCGGCGACCGTACGGAACGCGTCCAGCATCGGAGCCATCAACGGCGAGTGGAAGGCATGCGACACCCGGAGCCGGCTCGTCCTGCGTCCCTGCTCCGCCAGCCGGGCCCCGACCTCCAGCACGGACTGCTCCGCGCCGGAGATCACCACCGACGACACGCCGTTGACGGCGGCGATCGACACCTCGCCGGACAGCAGCGGAAGAACCTCGCCCTCCGTCGCCTGCACCGCGACCATCGCTCCACCGGCCGGCAGCGCCTGCATCAGTGAGGCACGCGCCACCACCAACCGGGCCGCGTCCTCCAGGGAGAACACCCCCGCCACATGCGCGGCGGCGATCTCACCGATCGAGTGGCCGGCCACGAAGTCCGGCTTCACGCCCCACGACTCCACCAGCCGGAACAGCGCCACCTCGACCGCGAACAGAGCCGGCTGGGTGAAGCCCGTCTCGTTCAGCAGCTCCGCGTCGTCGCCCCACATCACCTCACGCAGCGGGCGGTCGAGCAGCGGGTCGAGTACGGCGAAGACGGCGTCCAGTGCCTCGGTGAACACCGGGAACCGCCCGTACAGCTCACGGCACATCCCCAGCCGCTGCGAGCCCTGGCCGGAGAAGAGGAACGCGCGCTTCCCGGTCCGCTCCACCTGGTGCTCGACCAGGTCCGGGGCGGTACCGCCCTCGGCCAGTGCGGTGAGACCTTCGAGCAGGCCGTCGCGGCCGGTGGCCGTCAGAGCGGCCCGATGGTCGAAGACCGTGCGGGTCGTCGCGAGCGAGAACGCCAGGTCGGTCAGTGAGGTGTCCGGTCGCGCGGTCACCTGGGCGAGCAGCCCGCGGGCCTGGGCGCGCAGCGCGTTCTCGGACTTGCCGGACAGCAGGACCGGCAGCGTCGCAGCCTCGCGGGGAAGCTCGTCCGGGGCGGTGACCGCCGGTTCGGCCTCGGCGGGCGGCGCCTGCTCCAGGATGACGTGGGCGTTCGTACCGCTGGCACCGAACGAGGAGACTCCGGCGCGGCGCGGGTGGCCCGACTCGGGCCAGGCGACCGGCTCGGCGAGCAGCTGGACGGCACCGGCCGTCCAGTCCACCTGCGATGTCGGCGTCTCGGCGTAGAGCGACCTCGGCAGGGTGCCGTGCCGCATCGCCATCACCATCTTGATCACGCCCGCGACGCCGGAGGCGGCCTGGCTGTGGCCGATGTTGCTCTTCAGCGAACCGAGCAGCACCGGGCGCTCCGGATCACGGTCCTGGCCGTACGTGGCCAGCAGTGCCTGTGCCTCGATCGGGTCGCCGAGCTTGGTGCCGGTGCCGTGGGCCTCGATCGCGTCCACCTCGGCGGTCGTCAGACCGGAGTTGGCGAGCGCCTGCCGGATCACCCGCTGCTGGGCGGGTCCGCTGGGCGCGGTCAGTCCGTTGGAGGCGCCGTCCTGGTTGATGGCGGAGCCGCGCAGGACCGCCAGGATGTGGTGGCGGTTGCGCCGGGCGTCGGAGAGACGCTCGACGACGAGCATGCCCACCCCCTCGGACCAGCCGGTGCCGTCGGCCCCTTCGGAGAACGCCTTGCAGCGGCCGTCGGAGGAGAGCGCGCCCTGGGCGCTGAATTCGACGAAGCCCGCCGGGGTGGCCATGACGGTCACGCCGCCGGCCAGCGCGATGGAGCATTCGCCCGAGCGCAGTGCCTGGGCCGCGAGATGCAGCGCGACCAGCGACGACGAGCACGCGGTGTCGACCGAGACGGTGGGTCCCTGAAGGCCGAAGGAGTACGCGATCCGGCCGGACAGGAGGCTGGCCGACTGGGCCGTCTCCCACTGTCCCGCCTCGGCCGGCGGCCGGTAGTCACCGCTGCCGCCTCCGACGTAGACGCCGGTGGTGCTCCCCCGCAGGGTCGACGCGTCGATGCCCGCCCGCTCCAGTGCCTCCCAGGCCGCTTCGAGCACGATGCGCTGCTGCGGGTCCATCACGATGGCCTCGCGCGGCGAGATGCCGAACACCGCGGGGTCGAAGTCGGCGGCGTCGTAGAGGAAGCCGCCGTTTCCGGTGGTGCTGCGTCCGCGCCCGCCCTCCGGCGGGCCGCCGAGCAGGGTGTCGAGGTCCCAGCCCCGGTCGGTGGGGAACTCGCCCACGGCGTCGGTCTCGTCGAGGACGAGCTGCCACAGGTCCTCGGGCGAGCCGACACCGCCGGGGTAGCGGCAGGCCATGCCGACGATGACGACGGGGTCGTCCCCGGTGTGTGCCGAGGCCACCACGGGGGCCGTGGCGTCCGGGAGTTCGCCGAGCAGCAGGCTCCGCAGATGACGGGCGAGTCCGGCCGGGGTCGGGTGGTCGAACACCAGGGTGGCGGGCAGGGTGACGCCGGTGTCGGCCGTGAGCTGGTTGCGCAGGTCGACGGCGGTCAGCGAGTCGAAGCCGAGGTCGCGGAAGGGCAGGTCGGACTCGACCACATCGGTGTTCGTGTGTCCCAGGACCACGGCGACCTTGTCGGTGACCAGGGCAAGCAGGGCCTCGTCCCGTTCCGCCTCCGGCAGTTCGAGCAGCCGCTGACGGTAGGCGCCGGCCGCCGATCGCTCGTCGCCGCGGTCGCGGTCGGCCGCGTCGATGGCCTTGCGGGCCTCGGGCAGGTCGGCCAGCAGGGCTCCGCGGCGGCCTTCGGTGAAGGCCGGTGCGAAGGTCTCCCAGCGCACATCGGCGACGGTGACGGCGGCCTCGCCGTCGGCGACGGCCCTGCCGAGCGCGGCGAGTGCGGCGTCGGCGTCGAGTACGGGCAGGCCGTTCATCCGCAGGTGCGCGGCCATGGCGTTGTCGACGAGATCCGACCAGGCGCTCCAGGAGACGGCGAGCGCGGTGGCGCCGCGGTCTCGGCGCTGCCGGGCGAGGGCGTCGAGGTACGCGCCGAGCGCGGCCGGTGCCTCCTGGCCCCGGACGCCCCAGACTCCGGCGATCGTGCCGAAGAGGACGAACGCGTCGAGCGGCCGGTCACCGAGGACGGTGTCGAGCTGGACGGCTCCGGCGAGCGCGGCGGCGAGCCCGGCGGATCCGGAGCCGATGCCGTTGGTGTCCACCTCCGCGTGGATCACCGCGGTCAGCGGCGTGTCCTCGGGGAGTGCGGCCAGCAGCGCTGTCAGCGCGTCGTGGTCGGACACCTCGCAGACGGCGAGGGTGACCGTGGCTCCGAGCTGCTTCAGTTCGGCTTCGAGCGCGTCGGACCCGGCGAGGTCCGACGCGTGACGGCCGGTCAGTACGAGGTGCTGGGCGCCCTCGCGGGCCAGCCAGCGGGCCGCCCGGCCGCCCATCGTTCCGGTGCCGCCGGTGACGAGCACGGTGCCGGTGGGCCGCCAGGCGTTGCCGGCCGGGTTGGCGGCCGTGGTGGTCGTACGGACCAGCCGGCGCCCGAGGGTTCCGGTGGCGCGGACCGCGATCTGGTCCTCGCCGTCCCGGCCGTCGCGGTCCGTCAGGGCCGCCGCTAAGGCGGCGCCCGTCCGGTCGTCGATCGTCCCCGGGACGTCGATGAGCCCGCCCCAGCGGTCGGCGTGCTCCAGCGCGGTGACCCGGCCCTGCCCCCATACGGCGGCCTGTCCTGCGGCCAGCAGCGGCTCGGAGGAGGACACGGAGACGGCGCCCCGCGTGACGCACCACAGCGGTGCGTCGATCCCCGCTTCACCCAGGACCGTCAGCAGCGCGTCGGGCCAGGCGTGGTCCGGCGGCAGGTCGGCGGCGTCCGTGGTGGCAGCGGCGAGCAGGGAGACGACTCCGGTCCAGCCGGTTCCGTCCCTGTCCGCGCGCGCCGCGGCCAGTTGCTCCACCCGTTCCGCGTGGCCGGCGGCGCCGGTCTCCACCCGTACCGTCTCCACCCGTACGGCGCCCGTGCCGAGTGCCGCGACGGCGGCGGACATCCATGGGGATGCGTCGCCGGCCGGCAGAAGCACCAGCCAGTCGCCGGAGGGTGCCGTGGCGGGCCGTGCGGAGAGGGGGGTCCAGGTCTCGTGGTAGCGCCAGCCGGCGCCGGCGGACTGCTCGCCCCGGCGGCGGCGCCACGCGGAGAGCGCGGGCACCATCGTGGTGACGGTGTCGCCGTCCAGGTCGAGCGAGGCGGCCAGCGACTCGAGGTCCTCGCGCTCCACCGCCGACCAGAATTCGGCGTCCACCGGGTCGGGGGCGCCGACGGCGGCGAATGCGGCGGTCTCGGGCCAGTACCGCTCGCGCTGGAAGGCGTACGTCGGCAGTTCGACCCGGTGCGCGCCCAGGCCCTCGAAGAACGCGGACCAGCGCGGTCCCGCTCCATGGGTGTGCAGGGCGGCCAGTGCGGCGACGACGGCCGCTTCCTCGCTCTGGTCCTTGCGCAGGAGGGGCACCACCGCGGGCGCGGGCTCGACGCCGTCCAGGCTCTGCTGGGCCATCGCGGAGAGCACTCCGTCGGGACCCAGCTCGACGAATGTCCCGACTCCGGTCTCCTGCAGGGTCCGCACCCCGTCGGCGAACCGTACGGCTTCGCGTGCGTGCCGCACCCAGTAGGCCGGCGAGCGCAGTTCGTCCGCCGTCGCCAGGGCGCCGGTCAGGTTCGAGACCACCGGGATACGGGGCTCCTCGAAGGCGAGGCCTTCGGTGACGCGGGCGAAGTCCGCGAGCATCGGGTCCATCAGCGGCGAGTGGAAGGCGTGCGAGACCCGCAGCCGCCTGGTGCGGCGGCCGTCGGCGGCGAACAGCTCGGCGACCTCCAGGACGGCGCTCTCCGCGCCGGCGATGACCAGCGCGCGGGGGCCGTTGACCGCCGCGATCGACACGTCCGCGTCCAGCAGCGGGGCGACCTCGTCCTCGGTGGCCTCGAGCGCGACCATCGCTCCGCCCTGCGGGAGCGCCTGCATCAACGTGGCGCGGGCCGCGACCAGCCGGCAGGCGTCCGCCAGGGAGAACACGCCCGCCACGTGCGCGGCGGTGATCTCACCGATGGAGTGGCCGGCCACGAAGTCCGGGGTGATGCCCCACGATTCGGCGAGCCGGAACAGCGCGACCTCGACCGCGAACAGCGCGGGCTGGGTCCAGCCGGTCTCGTCCAGCAGCTCCGACTCGAAGGTGCCCGGGTAGGCGAACAGCACTTCCCTGAGCGGGAATTCCAGCTCCGTGTCCAGATGGGCGAGGACCGCGTCCAGCGCTTCGGCGAAGACGGGGAACCGCTCGTACAGCTCGCGGCCCATGGCGCCGCGCTGGCTGCCCTGGCCGGAGAAGAGGAACGCGGACCTGCCGGGGGCGCGGCTCGCGACTCCGCGGGCACTCTCCCGTACGCCGTCGGCGCCGGCCAGCAGCACCGCGCGGTGCGGGAAGACCGTGCGGTCCGTGGCGAGCGAGCGGCCGATGTCCAGCGGGGACAGGCCGGGGTGGAGCGCGGCGAAGGAGGTGAGCCGGTCGATCTGGGCCTGGAGCGCCTCGCGGGTCCTGCCGGAGACGATCCACGGCACGACGGTGGGGGCGGCGGCGGGCTCGGTGATCTCCGCCTGCGGCGGTTCGGCGGCCGGTGCCTGCTCGACGATGACGTGCGCGTTCGTACCGCTGACACCGAACGCCGAGACCCCGGCGCGGCGCGGGCGGCCGGTCTCCGGCCAGGCGGTCTGCTCGGTCAGCAGTTCCACCGCGCCCGCCGTCCAGTCCACGTGCGCGGACGGGGTGCCGATGTGCAGGGACTTGGGCAGGGTGCCGTGCCTCATCGCCATCAGCATCTTGATGACGCCCGCGACACCTGCGGCGGCCTGGGTGTGGCCGATGTTGGACTTGACCGTGCCGAGCAGCAGCGGGCGCTCCCGGTCCCGCCCGTAGGTGGTGAGCAGCGCCTGGGCCTCGATCGGGTCGCCCAGGGTGGTGCCGGTGCCGTGGGCCTCGACGGCGTCGATGTCGGCGGCGGTCAGTCCGGCGTCGGCGAGCGCCTGCCGGATCACCCGCTGCTGCGAGGGGCCGTTGGGGGCGGTGAGGCCGTTGGACGCGCCGTCCTGGTTGACGGCGGTCGAGCGGATGATGCCGCGGACCTCGTGTCCGTTGCGTACGGCGTCGGAGAGCCGTTCCAGGACCAGGATGCCGACGCCCTCGGACCAGGCGGTGCCGTCGGCGCTGTCGGAGAACGCCTTGCACCTGCCGTCGGGGGCCAGTCCGCCCTGGGTGGAGAACTCGACGAAGGAGTCGGGGCTCGCCATCACGGAGACGCCGCCCGCGATCACCAGCGAGCATTCGCCGGCGCTCAGTGCCTTGCCGGCCCAGTGCATCGCGACCAGCGACGAGGAGCAGGCGGTGTCGACGGTGACCGCCGGGCCCTCGAGGCCGAGGGCGTAGGAGAGCCGGCCGGACATGACGCTTGCGGTGTTGCCGGTGGCCACATAGCCCCGTACGTCGGAGACGGACCGGCGCAGCAGGTTGGGGTAGTCCTGGCCGTTGGTGCCGACGAAGACGCCGGTGGTGGAGCCGCGCAGGGCCGAGGGGTCGATCCCGGCCCGCTCCAGCGCCTCCCAGGTGGCCTCGAGCAGCAGACGCTGCTGCGGGTCCATCGCGAGTGCCTCACGCGGCGAGATGCCGAAGAAGCGGGCGTCGAAGTCGGCGACTCCGGTGAGGAATCCGCCTTCGAGGGTGTCCGATGCGCCTGCTCCGAGGGCCTCGATGTCCCAGCCGCGGTCGTCCGGGAACCGGGTGATGCCGTCCCTGCCCTCTTCGAGCAGCTGCCACAGCTCCTCGGGCGAGGAGACCCCGCCGGGGAAGCGGCAGCTGATGCCGACGACGGCGATGGGGTCGTCGTCGAAGGGGCGGCCGGTCGCCACCGGGGCGGCGACCGGGCCGGGCAGCGAGCCGAGGAGTTCGGCGAGCAGAAAGTCCGCCATCTCGCGCGGGGTCGGCTGGTCGTAGACGAGGGACGCGGGGAGGCTGAGCCCGGTGGCGGCGGCCAGTCCGTTGCGCAGTTCGAGCGTGGTGAGCGAGTCGAAGCCCAGGTCCCGGAAGGCCCGGGCGTCCTCAATGGCATCGGGGTCGCTGTGGCCGAGCACGGCGGCCACCTGGGTGCGCAGCAGGTCGAGGACGAATCCGCCGCGCTCGGCCTCGGGGAGTTCCACGAGCCGCTGCCGCAGCTCCGGCTCACCGCCGGTGGCTCCGGACGGGACAGTGGCCAGCTGCCGTACCTCGGGCAGGTCGCCGACGAGCGGCAGCGGGCGGGCCGTGGCGAAGGCCGGGACGAAGCGGGTCCAGTCGATGTCGGCGAGCGCGAGGGCGGTGTCCTCCTGCTCGATCGCCCGGAGCAGGGCGCGGACGGCGGGTTCCGGCGCGAGTGGCTCGAAACCGCCGCGCCGTACGCGCATCTCGATCTCCGCCGCGTCGGCGACCATGCCGGATCCGGCCCAGGGTCCCCAGGCGACGGAGAGCGCGGTCTGGCCGTGCGCCCGCCGGTACTCGGCGAGGGCGTCCAGATAGGCGTTGGCCGCGGCGTAGTTGCCCTGTCCGGCGGCGCCGAAGACACCGGCCGTGGAGGAGAAGAGGACGAACGCGGACAGCGGCAGATGGGCGGTCAGTTCGTGCAGATTGCGCGCGGAGGCGACCTTCGCGTCCAGCACGGTCCGGAAGCTGTCCTGGGTCAGCGCGTCCACGACGCTGTCCTCCACGACACCGGCCGTGTGGATCACGGCGCTGAGCGGGGTGTCCTCGGGGACGGAGCCGAGCAGGGCGGCCACCGCGTCGTGGTCGGCGACGTCGCAGGCCGCGACGGTGACCCGGGCGCCGAGTCCGGTCAGTTCGGTCCGCAGCGCGTCCGCGCCGGGGGCGTCCTCGCCGCGCCGGCTGACGAGCAGCAGGTGTTCGGCCCCGGCGCGGGCGAGACCGCGGGCGACATGCCCGCCGAGGCCGCCGGTACCACCGGTGATCAGGATGGTGCCAGACGGATCGAAGACGTTTCCGGTGCTCTGTGCCACGGGGCTGTGGGCGAGGCGGCGCACGAACACGCCGGAGGCGCGTACGGCCGCTTCGCTCTCACCGGCCGTCCCGGCCAGGACGCCGCGCAGCCGGCGCGCGGTGTGGGTGTCGAGCTGCTCGGGCAGGTCGACACAGCCGCCCCAGCGGCCGGGCTGTTCGAGCGCGATGACGCGGCCGAGTCCCCATACGGCGGCCTGGTCGAGTCCGACGACCGGTTCGGAGCGGCCCACGGAGACCGCGCCGCGGGTGACGGCCCACAGCGGCGCGTCGATCCCGGCGTCGCCGAGCGCCTGGACGGCGACGGCGGTCAGGAGGAGGGAGTCCGGCACGCCGGTGCGTGCGACGCTCTCGCAGCCGGCGAGGCCGAGCAGCGACAGCACTCCGGCGAACTCGCCGTGTTCGGCGCGGAGTCCGGCCAGCAGCCCGGCGAGAGCGGTCCGGTCGGAACCGGTGACCTCGCAGGTGACGGTCTCCGTCGCGAGGGCGCCGACGACATCGGCGGACCACTCGGCGTCCTCCGTGCGGGACGGCACAAGGACGAGCCAGCGGCCGGTGAGCGCCGTGGGAGCGGTGGATCCGGTCTGCGGCTTCCAGGTGACCCGGTAGCGCCAGGCGTCCACCTCGGACTGCTCGTCGCGGCGGCGGCGCCAGGCAGTCAGCGCCGGGACCATCGCGGTGACCGTCGCGTCGTCAAGACCCAGCGAGACGGCCAGCGAGCCGACGTCGTCGCGCTCCACCGCCGACCAGAATTCGGCGTCCGCCGCGCTGCCGGCGCTCTCCGGTCCGGGAACCGCGGCGGCGAGGGTGTCGGGCCAGTACCGCTCGCGCTGGAAGGCGTAGGTCGGCAGCTCGATCCGGCGTGCGCCGGAGTCCGCGAAGTACGCCGGCCAGTCGACGTCCACACCGTGGGCGTACGCCCCGGCCAGCGCGGTGGTGACCGCCTGCTCCTCGGGCCTGCCGCCCCGCAGCAGCGGAAGCAGCGCGATGCGCGGCTCGTCGGTCAGGCTCTCCCGGGCCATGCCGCAGAGCACTCCGTCGGGGCCGATCTCCAGGAAGGTACGGACCCCGCCCTGTGCCGAGAGCCAGTTGATCCCGTCGGCGAAGCGGACGGCCCGGCGCACGTGCTGGACCCAGTACTCCGGGGTGCACACCTGATCGTCGGTGGCGAGCGAACCGGTGACGTCGGAGACGAAGGGGATGACCGGCGGGTGGTAGGTGACGGCCCGCGCGACCCGGGCGAAGTCGTCGAGCATGCCGTCCATGAGCGGCGAGTGGAAGGCATGGCTCACCCGCAGCCGCGTGGTCTTGCGCCCGTCGGCCCCGATCGTCGCGGCGATGTCGAGAACGGTGTCCTCGACGCCCGCGATGACGAGTGACGCCGGGCCGTTGACGGCGGCGACGGACACCTCGTCCTCGCGTCCCTCCAGCAGCGGCAGGACCTCGTCCTCGGCGGCCTGGAGGGAGATCATCGCGCCGCCCTCGGGCAGCGCCTGCATCAGCCGGCCGCGCGCCACCACCAGGGCGCACGCGTCCTCCAGGGAGAGCACGCCCGCGACATGCGCGGCGGCGAGTTCACCGACGGAGTGCCCGGCCAGATAGTCCGGGGTGATGCCCCAGGACCCGGCCAGCCGGAACAGCGCCACCTCGATGGCGAACAGCGCGGGCTGCGCGTACTCGGTCCGGTCGAGCAGGGCCGCCTCGGGCGAGCCCTCGGCGGAGAACAGGATCTCGCGCAGCGGCCGGTCCAACGCGCCGTCGACCCGCGCCAGTACGGCGTCGAGCGCATCGGCGAAGACGGGGAACCGCTCGTACAGCTCCCGGCCCATGCCGGCCCGCTGGCTGCCCTGGCCGGTGAACAGGAACGCCGTACGGCCGCGGCCCGTACCGCCCTGGAGCACGCCGGGTCCCGGCAGTCCGTCGCGCAGGGCCAGCAGGCCACGCAGCAGTTCGTCGCGCTCCCCCGCCACCACGGCGGCGCGGCGTTCCAGGCCGGCCCTGGAGGTGGCCAGGGAGAAGGCGAGGTCGGTCAGGGGGGTGTCCGGGCGCTCCTCCACCAGCGAGAGCAGCCGTCCCGCCTGGGCGCGCAGAGCGGCCTCGCTCCTGGCGGAGACCACCAGGGGCAGCATGCCGGGACGGGGCTCCCGGTCGGGCGCCGGCTCGTCGGCGGGAGCCTGTTCGAGGATGGTGTGCACATTGGTGCCGCTGAGGCCGAACGAGGAGACGGCGCCGCGGCGCGGGCGGCCGGTCTCGGGCCAGTCGGTCTGCTCGGTCAGCAGATCGACGGCGCCGGAGGACCAGTCCACGTGCGAGGTCGGGGTGTCGATGTGCAGGGTCTTCGGCACGACGCCCTCCCGGAGGGCGTGCACCATCTTGATCACGCCGGCGACGCCGGAGGCCATCTGGGTGTGGCCGATGTTGCTCTTGACCGAGCCGAGGAGCAGGGGCCGTTCGGCGTCCCGGTCCTGGCCGTATGTGGTGAGCAGGGCCTGTGCCTCGATCGGGTCGCCCAGGGCGGTGCCGGTGCCGTGGCCCTCGATGACATCCACCTCGCGGGACTGGAGTCCGGCGTTGGCCAGGGCCTGGCGGATGACGCGCTGCTGCGAGGGGCCGTTGGGGGCGGTGAGGCCGTTGGACGCGCCGTCCTGGTTGACGGCGGAGCCGCGTACGACGGCGAGCACGGTGTGCCCGTTGCGGCGGGCCTCGGAGAGGCGTTCCAGCAGGACCAGACCGACGCCCTCGGCGAGGGTCATGCCATCGGCGGCCTCGGCGTACGCCTTGCAGCGGCCGTCGGTGGCGAGAGCCCGCTGCCGGCTGAAGCCGACGAAGGCGCTGGGGGTCGACATGATGCTGACGCCGCCCGCGAGTGCGAGGGAGCTCTCGCCGTTGCGCAGGGACTGGCAGGCCAGATGCAGCGCGACCAGGGACGACGAGCAGGCGGTGTCGAGGGTGACGGCCGGTCCCTCGAAGCCGAAGAGGTAGTTGACCCGGCCGGACAACACGCTGGAGAGCGTGCCGGTGATCATGTGGCCCTCGGAGCCCTCGGAGGAGTTGGCCACGCTGGACGCGTAGTCCTGGTAGCTGGCTCCGATGAAGGTGCCGGTGAGGCTGGAGCGCTGGGAGACGATGTCGATACCGGCGTGCTCGAAGGCTTCCCAGGCCGTCTCCAGCAGGAGGCGCTGCTGCGGGTCCATCGACATCGCCTCACGCGGCGAGATGCCGAAGAAGCCCGGGTCGAACTCGGCGACGTCTCGCAGGAATCCGCCCTGGACCGAGTAGGTCTTTCCGGACCGGTCCGGGTCCGGGTCGTAGAGTCCCTCGGCGTCCCAGCCCCGGTCGGCAGGGAAGCCGGAGACCGCGTCCGTGCCGTTCAGGGCGAGCTTCCACAGCTCCTCCGGCGAGGTGACCCCGCCGGGATAGCGGCAGCCCATGCCGATGATGACGATCGGGTCGTCGTCGGTCGCGGAGAGGGACGCGGTGGCCGCGGGCGTACCGGCGCTCTGCGCGCCGGCCAGCTCGGAGCGGAGGAATCCGGCCAGCGCGGCGGGGCTCGGGTAGTCGAAGACCATGGTCGTCGGCAGCGTCAGTCCGGTGACGGACGCGAGCCGGTTGCGCAGTCCGACGGCGGTGAGCGAGTCGAAGCCGACGTCACGGAAGGCGCGCTGGTCGGGCAGGGCGTCGGGGTTCGAGAGGCCCAGTACGGCCATGGCCTCGGTACGGACGACTTCCAGCACCAGCCGCTCCCGCTCGGCGGCGGACAGGGCCCGCAGCCGGGCCGTGAACTCGCCCTCCACCACGGTGCCCGTGGTCTGTTCGGCGGCCTCGGTGAGGGCGCGGACCTCGGGGACCTCGGCGAAGAGGCTCGTGGGGCGGCTGGAGGTGAAGACGGGGTAGTACGTCTCCCAGTCGACGTCGGCTACCGCGATGGCCGTCTCGTCGTCGTCCAGGGCCCGCTTCAGTCCGGTCAGCGCCAGTTGCGGGTCCATGAACTCCAGGCCGCTGCGGCGGATCATCTGTGGATCGATGCGACCGGCCTTGATGTCGTCCGCCCAGATGCCCCAGGAGAGGGAGGTGGCGCGCAGGCCACGGGCGCGGCGGTGGGCGGCGAGCGCGGCGAGATACGCGTTGCCGGCCACATAGGCGGCGTGCGCCCCACTGCCCCACATGCCGGCCGTGGACGAGTAGAGGATCAGGTCGTCCAGGTCGTCGTTGTCGAGGAGTTCGTCCAGGACCTGGGCGCCGGTGACCTTGGCGTGCAGAACGCGGGAGAAGGCGTCCATGGTGGTCTCGGCCAGCGAGTACAGCTCGATGAGCGCGGCGGTGTGGACGACGGTGCGCACGGTGCGGCCCTCGGCCTTGAGGCAGGCCAGCAGCGCGGCGACGGCGTCGCGGTCGGTCACGTCGCAGGCTGCGACGGTGGCTTCCGTACCCGAGGCGGCGAGTTCCGCGACGAGTTCGGCAGCGCCCGGGGCGTCCATGCCCCGGCGGCTCATCAACACCAGGTGCTCCGCGCCCTGCTCAGCCAGCCAGCGGGCCAGATGCGGGGCGAGTGTGCCCGAGCCGCCGGTGATGAGGGTGGTGCCGCGCGGCGTCCAGTCGCGGGTCAGGCCCTGCCCGTCGGCCGCAGCGCGGACGATGCGGCGGGTGAAGACCCCGGAGGAGCGGACGGCGAGCTGGTCCTCGTCGCCCAGTGCGCCGGACAGCGCGGAGACGAGCCGTCCGGCCGCCCGCAGGTCGAGCACCTGCGGCAGGTCGATGACGCCGCCCCAGCGCTGCGGGTGCTCCAGCGCGGTGGTCCAGCCGACGCCCGTCACCAGGGCCTGGGCGGGGGACGTGACCTCGTCGGAGCGGCCGGTGGAGACCGCGCCCCGGGTGAGGAACCACAGCGGGGCTTCGATTCCTGCGTCGCCCAGGGCCTGGACCAGGGAGACGGTCAGTGCGAGTCCAAGGGTCAGCGCGGGGGTGCGCTCGTCCGGCTCCTCGGTCGCGGCGAGCGTCGAGACGATGCCTGCGACCTCACCGGCACCGGTCAGCCGCCCGGCGAGTACCGCACGGTCCACGCACGCCTCGTCCAGGACGAGCCGGGTGACCTCGGCGCCCTGGCCGCTCAGTGCGTCGGCGACCTCGTCCGTGTCGTGGCCGTCGGCGGAGACGAGCAGCCAGGTGCCGGTCAGCGGCTGCTGCGGGACGTTGCCCATGGGGGTCCAGGACACCCGGTAGCGCCAGGAGTCGACGGTGGAGCGGTCCTTGCGGGACCTGCGCCACGACGAGAGCGCCGGCAGGACGGCGGCCACCGAGCTCTCGTCCGTGCCCAGGGCGGAGGTGAGTGCGGAGAGGTCCTCCTGTTCCACGGCCGCCCAGAATTCCGCGTCGACGGGGTCGGCGGAGACCGCCGGCTCGGCACCGGGCGGTATGGCCCAGAGCTGTTCGTGCTGGAAGGCGTAGGTGGGCAGATCGACCCGCCGGGCGGCCGTGCCCGCGAAGAGTCCGGCCCAGTCGACGTCGACTCCGCGAACGAAGACCTCGGCGGCCGAGAGCAGGAAGCGGGACACGCTGTCCTGGTCACGGCGCAGCGTGCCGGTGGCGACGGCGGGTTCGGCCGTCTCGTCGATCATGTCCTGCACCGTCATGGTCAGTACGGGGTGCGAGCTGACCTCGATGAAGGCGCGGTGTCCGGCACTCAGCAGATCGCGTACGGCGTCGGCGAACAGCACCCGTCGGCGCAGGTTGCGGAACCAGTAGCCCGCGTCCATCTGCTCGGTGTCCAGCCAGTCGCCGGTCGTCGTCGAGAAGAACGGGACGTCGGCGGTGCGCGGGGTGACCGGCGCGAGAACGCCGAGGAGTTCGTCGTGGAGGTTCTCGACCTGCGCGGAGTGCGAGGCGTAGTCCACCGCGATCCGCCGGACGCGTATCTCCTCGGCCGTCAGCTCCGCCGACAGCTCGTCCAGCGCCTCCGGTTCACCGGACACGACGACCGAGCGCGGCCCGTTGACGGCGGCGACCGAAACCCGGCCCGACCACGCGTCCAGCCGGCTCTCCAGCTGCTCCACCGGCAGCGCCACCGACATCATCCCGCCATGGCCGGCCAGTGTGCGGCCGATCGCCTGACTGCGCAGCGCCACGACCCGTGCGCCGTCCTGCAGGGACAGCGCACCGGACACGACGGCCGCCGCGATCTCACCCTGCGAGTGACCCACGACCGCTGCGGGCTCGACGCCACGGGAGCGCCAGAGGGCAGCCAGCGACACCATGATCGCGAACGAGGCGGGCTGCACGACGTCGACGCGCTCCAGCATGGGCGCGCCCTCCGCTCCCCGCAGCACATCGACGAGCGACCAGTCGACGAACTCGCTGAGGGCCGCGGCGCATTCGGCGATCCGCTCGGCGAAGACCGGTGACTCGTCCAGCAGCCGGGCTCCCATGCCCACCCACTGCGAACCCTGTCCGGGGAAGACGAACACCGTCCTGCCCTCGATATCGGCCACGCCCCGGGCCACTACGGACGACGGTCCGTCGGCACCGATCGCGCGCAGGGCCTCCAGCGGGTCGGTGTCCTCGGTGGGGACCACCACGGCGCGGTGTTCGAAGACCGAGCGGGACGAGACGAGGGAGAAGCCCAGATCGAGCGGGCTCGGAGCGGGGCCGGCGTTCTCCAGGTGCGAGACCAGCCGGGTCGCCTGCTCGCGCAGCGCGGCGCCGGCCCTGGCCGAGACGATCCACGGCACGACGCCGCCCGCGACGGGCACGGGCTCGACGGCGGGAGGCGTCTCCTCGGGCTCGTCGGCGACGGGCGCCTGCTCGAGGAGCGTGTGGGCGTTGGTGCCGCTGATACCGAACGACGAGACGGCGGCGCGACGGGGCCGGCCGGTCGCGGGCCATTCCACGGCCTCGTGCAGCAGCCGCACGGTGCCGGAGGACCAGTCCACGTGCGAGGACGGGTTCTCGGCGTGCAGGGTGCGCGGCAGCCGGCCGTGGCGCAGTGCCATCACCATCTTGATGACGCCGGCGACACCGGCGGCGGACTGGGTGTGCCCGATGTTCGACTTGACCGAGCCGAGCAGCAGCGAGTGCTCCGGGTCGCGGTCCCTGCCGTAGGTCGCGAGCAGCGCCTGCGCCTCGATCGGGTCCCCGAGGGGCGTACCGGTTCCGTGCGCCTCCACGACGTCGATGTCCGAGGGCGCCAGGCGCGCGTTGGCCAGCGCCTGGCGCATCACCCGTTGCTGCGAGGGGCCGTTGGGGGCGGTGAGGCCGTTGGACGCACCGTCCTGGTTGATCGCAGAGCCACGGATCACCGCGAGGACGGGGTGTCCGTTGCGCCGGGCGTCGGAGAGCCGCTCGACCAGCAGGATGCCGACGCCCTCGGCGAGGGTCATTCCGTCCGCGTCGTCGGAGAACGCCTTGCAGCGGCCGTCCTGTGCGAGGGCCCGCTGCCGGCTGAAGGCGATGAAGGGGGCGGGCGTGGTCATGATGGTGGCGCCGCCCGCGACGGCGAGCGTGGACTCGCCGTTGCGCAGCGACTGGCAGGCCAGATGCAGTGCGACGAGCGAGGAGGAGCAGGCCGTGTCGACGGTGACCGCGGGTCCTTCGAGACCCAGGACGTACGAGATACGTCCGGACAGGACGCTCGGGATGCTGCCGGTGACCATGTGGCCCTCGGCCCCGTCGCCGGCCCCGAGGCCGTAGTCCTGGTAGCTGGAGCCGATGAAGGTGCCGGTGAGGCTGCCCCGTGCCTCGGTGGGGTTGATCCCGGCACGCTCGAAGGTCTCCCAAGTGGTCTCCAGCAGCAGCCGCTGCTGGGGGTCCATCACCAGCGCCTCGCGCGGGGAGATACCGAAGAACGTCGGGTCGAACGCGTCGGCCTCGTGCAGGAATCCGCCCAGCGTGGAGTAGGTCTTGCCCTGTCGGTCCGGGTCGGGGTCGAAGAGCCCCTGGGCGTCCCAGCCACGGTTGACGGGGAATTCGGTCACCGCGTCCGCGCCGTGGGTGACCAGGTCCCACAGCTGTTCGGGGGAGCCGGCTCCGCCGGGGAAGCGGCAGCTCATACCGATGATGGCGATGGGCTCGTCGGGGGCCGCCCCGCCGGCGACCGGTCCGGCCACCTCCAGGACGGCGCCGAGGATCTCGGCCCGCAGGTACTGCGCGAGCTCCTGCGGGGTCGGGTAGTCGAAGACCATCGTGCTGGGCAGCGTGAGACCGGTGACGCCGGAGAGCCGCTTGCGCAGTTCGACGGCGGTCAGCGAGTCGAAGCCGATGTCGCGGAAGGCGCGCCCTTCCGGGACGCCGTCGGCGGAGCTGTGGCCGAGGACCGCCGCAGCCTCGCTCCGTACGAGGTCGGAGAGGAGCCGGGCCTGCTCGGGCTCGCCCAGGGCGCGTACCCGCGTGACGAACTCGGAGGTGCTGCCCGTGTCGTCCTGTCCGGCGGCGCGGTCCAGCGCCCGTACCTCCGGCAGATCGGCGAACAGCGCACTGGGGCGTGCCGAGGTGAAGACCGGTGCGTAGCGGTCCCAGTCGACGTCGGCCACCGTGACGGTGACGTCCCGCCGTACGACGGCGCGTCGCAGTTCGGTCATCGCGGGGCCCGGCTCCAGGAAGCCGAGCCCCTGGCGCTTCAGGGCGCCGGAGACCGCCTCGTCGGTGGCCATGCCGGCTTCGGCCCAGGGGCCCCAGGCGACGGAGGTGGCGGCCAGTCCCCGGGCGCGCCGGTGCTCGGCGAGGGCGTCGAGATAGGCGTTGGCGGCGCCGTAGGCGCTCTGGTCGCCGCTGCCCCAGACGCCTGCGACGGAACCGAAGAGGACGAACAGGTCGAGTTCACGGTCCCCGAGCAGGGCGTCGAGATGGGCGGCGCCCGCCAGCTTCGCCGAGGTCAGCTCGGCGAACTCGGCGGGAGCCAGCTGTTCCAGGGGTCCGTACTGGCCGACGCCCGCGGTGTGCACCACACCGGTCAGCGGCAGTTCGGCCGGGATGCCGGCGAGTACGGCGGCCAGCGCGTCACGGTCGGCGGCGTCGCAGGCGACGATCTCGACGCGGGCGCCCAGCTCCTCCAGTTCGGCGCGGAGTTCGGCGGCGCCGGGGGCGTCCGGGCCACGACGGCTGGTGAGTACGAGGTTCTCGGCACCGGAGCGGGCCAGCCAGCGGCCGACCTCGGCACCGAGGCCACCGGTGCCACCGGTCACCAGCACGGTGCCCCGGGCGGTGAACTCCTCGGCGGCGGGCAGGGCGTCGACTGTGTACCGGACGAGGCGGCGGCCGGAGACCCCGGAGGCGCGGAGCGCCACCTGGTCCTCGCCGTCGGGGGCGTTCTTCGCGGCGAGCACGCCGGCGAGCCGCTGCGCGGTCCGCTCGTCGAGCGTGTCGGGCAGGTCGACCAGTCCGCCCCAGAGCCGCGGGTGCTCCAGGGCCACGGTACGACCGAACCCCCAGGCCGCGGCCTGGACGGGGTGGGTGACCGGGTCGGCGGGTCCGGTGGACACGGCGCCGCTGGTGGCCGTCCACAGCCGCCCCCGGGATCCGGTGTCATGGAGCGCCTGGACGAGCGCGAGCGTGAGGGTCAGGCCGTGGCTGAGCGGCGCGTAGGTGTCGGAGGGGCGCTCGTCCAGCGGGAGCAGGGACAGCACGTTCACCGTACTGTCGAAGTCCTCGGTGCCTTCGAGCCGCGCGGCCACCTCATGCCGGTCGGCGCACGAGGCGTCCAGGGCGAGGCGGCGCACCCGCGCGCCGTGAGCGCTCAGCGCACCCGCCAGCTGGTCGGCGAGAGCGCCGGGACCGTCGGTCTCCTCGGCGGACGCGCCGTCGGTGTCGCCGGTGACGAGCAGCCAGGTGCCGTCGAGTACCGGGGCGGCCGGCTTGTTGAGCCTGGCCCATTCGACGCGGTAGCGCAGCGAGTCGAGCAGAGTCTTCTCCTGCTTGCCGCGGCGCCAGGAGGTCAGCGCGGGCAGCAGGGAGCCGAGGGAGCCGTGCTCCTGTTCGCCCAGGCCGAGGATGGCGGCCAGCTCGTCGGCGTCGCCGCGCTCCACGGCGGCCCACAGCCGCTGGTCGGCGGGGTCGGCGCTCGCCGCGGCGGAGGCGGCGGTGGGCAGCTGCGGCCAGTAGAACTCGTGCTGGAAGGCGTAGGTGGGCAGATCGACGCGGCGGGCACCGCTCCCCGCGAAGTAGGCCGGCCAGTCCACCGTGACGCCCTGGACCTGGAGCCGGGCCAGTGCGGTGGTGACGGCCAGTTCCTCGCCGCGGTCGGCGCGGCAGAGCGGGATGAGTTCGGCGTCGTACGTGTCGCCGAGGGTGTCCTGGGCCATCGCCGACAGCGGTCCGTCGGGGCCCAGTTCCAGGAACGTGGTCGTACCGGCGTCGCGCAGCGTGCGTACGCAGTCGGCGAAGCGGACCGCGTCGCGGACATGTGCGACCCAGTACTCCGCCGAACACACCTGCTCGTTGGTGGCCAGGGCGCCGGTCGGATTGGAGACCAGCGGGATCTGCGGCGCATGGAAGGTGAGTCCTTCGGCGACGGTGCGGAACGCGTCGAGCATCCCGGCCATGCGCGGTGAGTGGAAGGCATGGCTCACCCGCAGCCGCTTTGTCTTGCGCCCCCGCGCGTCGAACGCGGCGGCGATCTCCAGGACGGCATCCTCGTCGCCGGAGACGACGACCGAGTCCGGGCCGTTGACCGCGGCGATCGAGACGGCGTCCTCGCGGCCGGAGAGCAGCGGGGTGACCTCGTCCTCGGTGGCCCGGACCGCGACCATCGCGCCGCCCGTGGGCAGTGCCTGCATCAGCTTCGCGCGGGCCGCGACCAGGGCGCACGCGTCCGCGAGCGACAGGACGCCCGCGGCGTGGGCCGCCGCGAGTTCACCGATCGAGTGGCCGGCCACGAAGTCCGGCTTGACGCCCCAGGACCGTACGAGGCGGAACAGCGCGACCTCGACCGCGAACAGCGCGGGCTGGGTCCAGCCGGTCTCGTCCAGCAGGGCGGCCTCGTCCGTGCCCTCCGAGGCGAAGAGCACCTCGCGAAGCGGACGGTCCAGCAGCGGGTCCAGCTCGGCGCACACCGTGTCGAGCGCCTCGGCGAACGCCGGGAAGCGCTCGTACAGTTCACGCCCCATGGCGGGCCGCTGGCTGCCCTGGCCGGTGAAGAGCATCGCGGTCCGGCCGCGCCGTGCCGCCTCGCCTTCGATGACCCCGGCGTCGGGGAGGTCGGTGGCGAGCGCGGTGAGGGAGCGCAGCAGCGCGGTGCGGTCCCCCGCGACCACGGCGGCGCGCTGGTCGAACCGGGTACGGGTGGTGGCGAGGGAGAACGCCCCGTCCACCAGGTCGAGTTCGGGCTGTGCCTGTACGTACGAGAGCAGCCGTGCCGCCTGGCCGCGCAGGGCGTCACGGGTCCGGCCCGAGATCAGCCACGGCACGGCTCCGGGCTCGCGGCGCGGGGCGGTGGGCTCCGGGGCCGTGGTGCGCGGGGCCTGC
Organism: Streptomyces sp. NPDC004647; assembly: GCF_040609575.1. Classification (NCBI taxonomy): domain Bacteria; kingdom Bacillati; phylum Actinomycetota; class Actinomycetes; order Kitasatosporales; family Streptomycetaceae; genus Streptomyces; species Streptomyces sp. NPDC004647. The sequence goes on from NZ_JBEXKU010000093.1 coordinate 23,865, forward strand.
TCGATGATGGTGTGAACGTTGGTGCCGCTGATGCCGAACGACGACACACCCGCACGCCGCGCCCGGCCGGTCTCCGGCCACTCCGTCTGCTCGGTCAGCAGCTCCACCGCGCCTTCCGACCAGTCCACGTGCGAGGACGGGGCGTCGACGTGCAGCGTCTGCGGCAGCACACCGTGCCGCATCGCCATGATCATCTTGATGACACCGGCG
>NZ_JBEXKU010000094.1:0-23906 GCF_040609575.1 Streptomyces sp. NPDC004647
ACACCACGCTCTTCCTATCTGCTTGCAGGCGGTAAGGTTTTAAATTCTCCTTAGCTCCACACTCGCACCGGTCCCGCCTCCCCTCCGAGGGAGGCGGGACCGGTGCTTTGTGCACGCTGCCTCAGTGCACCGCCTCCGTGTACGTCGCGGGGCGCCCGTGGACGTCCGTGGGTGTCATCGGGGCCCGGATCTGCCGCGCGGGGTTCACGGCTGGGTCGCAGGCCTGTCGACTCGGCGTGGACACCGGCCAGTTGGGCCGACGTCCCCTGTCAGGCAGCCTCGGCCCGGGCGGCAGGCAGGGCGCAGCCCATGCTTCGATCGGCGGAGCCTTCGTGCCGGCGGCAGCGGCCTTGGCCGGATGGTGGCCGGTTCTGTGGCCGGATCGATGCGGTGCGGGCGAGCCAACGGGCGCGTCCCGGGCGAAGATGACAGTCATCACTGACCTCCGCGCCGTGCCATGGCAGAATCGGACGGCCGGAAGGGAAAGGGATCGCGCATGCCGACGAGCATTCTCGAGGAGGTCAACGATCTTCTCGACATTGCCGAGGCGCAAGGTTACGACTGGCTCCCGGAGTACGCGCTCCGCTTCACTTGTCCCGCCGACCCGATCCTCGCTCAGCACAGCGATGTCCTCCTGCGGTGTCCGTCCTGCGGTTCTGCCCATGTCGCCCAGGTCCTCGGCGACAACGGCGGGATCTCCTACGTGTGCACGGCCTGCGGCCACAGCTGGAGCTGACTGATGGGTGCACACAGGCGGAAATGCGACTGGTGCGGCAGCGGGACGCCGATCGTCCGCGACATGGAGCCGATCAACCCCGATTACCAGTACTGGTGCGAGGAATGCGCCCGGGCGCTGATCATAAAAGGCGACCCGATCGAGACCTACCGCGAGCTGGAGGGCGAGCCGATCTACGGACGGCTGCTCGACGAGCACTGCACCCTCAAGCGCTTCTACTCCTTCGCGACCGCCTGACTGCCCGACCTCACCGGTGGACTGCTCGACCGCCTGGCCACGGTCCGCGCCCGCAGAGCCCCCTCCGCGACGTACGACTCCAGTCCACCGTGGCGAGCCACCGTGGATCGTCGATACGCCCGCCGCGCGGCCCGGAAGGTGACGCCCGACACCGCGGCCCGCAGCCGGGCTTCCGACCGCCGTGACAAGTGGCCATGGATTTGCCGGAAGGCCAGGGGGCCCGTGTAAGGTTGGCGCAGCCGCCGGGGCGCCGACGGCAGCTGGACCTGGGGCTATAGCTCAGTTGGTAGAGCGCCTGCATGGCATGCAGGAGGTCAGGAGTTCAATTCTCCTTAGCTCCACAGATACGAGAGCGGGCCGTCCGATCGGACGGCCCGCTCTCGTATGTCCGGGACCCCGGACCCCGGGGTCAGCTCCGGCCGCCCCGGGGGAGCGCCTTCCTGCTCGGCTGAGGGCGCTCGGCGGGCGTCGGCTCGAGACGGAGCGCGAGTTCGGGGCACCGGCGCACCGCCCGCTGCGCGTTCCCCCTCAGATGCATCGGGACGGCCGCGTCCGCGAACGCCGGGTAGCCGTCCGGCCCCATCCGGATGAGCTCCGGCACCAGGCCCGCGCACAGGCCGTGGCCCTCGCACAGCGTCCAGTCCACCGCCAGCTTCTCGCCGCTCGGCACGCCCTCCTCCTGGTAGCCCGGGTTCGGCAGGGGCAGCACACCCTGAGTCGGCCGCCCGCAGCCGCCGCCGAGCACATGCGCGGCGAGGTCGTCGGTGAAGACCTTCAGCGTGGACTGGAGGAAGCGCACGGACCCGTCCGGGTGCTTGCAGGCCCCGCGGCCGCGCACAGCCTGGGTCACCTGCCGTACGGCCTCCAGCGCGGTCGGGCCGCCGCCGCCCAGCACCTCGGACAGGCCGGCCGCCGCGGCGGGCAGGCCCAGCTTGCACGGGCCGCACTGCCCCGCGGTCTCGGCCGCCAGCCAGTTCGCGATTCTCAGCGACTCGCCGAGCGGGCAGGTCTCCGGCCCGATGGGCAGGATCGCGCCCGCTCCCAGGGCCCCTCCGGCCGTGGAGAGCGCCTTTCTGGAGACGATGGCGCCGGACGCGGTCATTCCGTCGATCCAGTCGCCGTGGTAGCCGCCGGTCAGCACCGCCTGCGGCATGGGCGGCGCACCGCACAGCTCCAGGACGTAGCGCAGCGGCACGCCGACCGGTACTTCGAGGACGGTCGGCCGGGCCACGGAACCGGACACCGTGAGCATCACCGTGCCGGGCTCGTCCATCAGGCCGGTGTTGCCGTAGCGGTGCGCTCCCAGCCGTGCGGCGACGGCGAGTTGGGCGTAGGTCTCGGCGTTGGACAGCAGGGTCGGCGCGCCTGCCACGCCCGTGTCGGAGGCACGTACCTTGCGGCCGGAGGGCAGCGACGGGCCGCCGTTGATGGCCCGGATCACCGAGGAGGCCTCACCGGAGACCATCCGCTCGGGGGTTCTGACGACCCGCGCGCGCAGCCCCCGGCCGCGCCGGTCGGACAGCCCGCGCTCCGCCAGTGCCTCCCGCATGGAGGCCTCGGTCGAGTCGCGGGTCACGGCGATGGCCAGCGTGCGGGCGCCGAGCGCCTCGGCGGCCAGCAGGGCGCCGTCCAGGATGAGATGCGGCGCCCGGCACAGCAGCACGGTGTCCTTGCGGCAGGCGGGCTCGCCCTCGCTGCCGTTGACGACGACCACGGGGCGCACACCCCGGCGGATGGCGCTCTTGGCCACGGCCCGCAGCTTCTTGGCGAACGGGAAGCCCGCGCCGCCACGGCCGTTCAGCGAGATGGCGTCGGCCAGTTCGGCGAGCCGCTCCCCGACGATCGGCTCCAGGGCACCGTGCACCTTCAGATGCATGGCGAGGTCGAGCCGGTGAACCAGATCGAAGCCGGTGGTCAGCTGAGGCAGACCGACCACACGGACCTCGGGTACGTCGGGCAGTGGTGCGTTCATGGCCGGTCTCCTGCGGGCTCGTGCCACGGTTCACCGGGCGGGGGAGGATAGGGCGGCCCGGAGGCCGCGTCCGGGTCCACCCGGCGCCTGACAGTCTCCGCGGGCGGCGGCGGGGACGGGGCCGGCCAGCGTCCGGAGGTCTGCGTGGGCTGCTGCGTCGGATACGGCGACACGGTCGGTATGGACTCCGTGGGCGCCGCGTACGACGGGATGGGCGGCAGGGCCTCGGTCGGGGCGCCGTAGGAGGGGATGGGCGGCAGGGACTCCGTGGGGGCGCCGTAGGAGGGGATGGGCGGCAGGGACTCCGTGGGGGCGCCGTAGGAGGGGATGGGCGGCAGGGACTCCGTGGGGGCGCCGTACGACGGAACGGGCGGCGCGGACTCCGTGTCGCCGTAGGGGGCGCCGTAGGAGGGGATGGGCGGCAGGGACTCCGTGGGGGCGCCGTACGACGGGATGGGCGGCAGCGGGTCCGTGGAGGACCCGTACTGCGTCACGGTCGGGAACGACCCCGTGGACGGGTCTGCCGATGGCACCGGCGGCATGGACCTGGTGGGCGCCGATCCGAAGGGGTCGGGCTGCGGAGCCGCCGAGACGGCCCGGTACGCGGCCGAGATGCCCGCCCCCCGGCTGGTCGCGATCGGCGTGGGACGCGGCGTCGAGTCGAGCCGGAGTGGCGGCTCCTCGATGCTGGTCCCGGTGCGCTGGGCGGGGAACCGGCCCGCTCCGGGCAGCGGTGCCACGGAGGGGTCGCGGGCGGGCGCCGGAGCGTCACGAGCGGTGGTGAGCGCGCCGGGCCGGGTGACGGTCATCAGCAGGCGCGCGATGCGCCGCCGCTGGGGCGCCGGGAGCAGCCGCACGGCCACTGCCGCTCCCACGGCGAGCACGGAAAGCGAGTACATGGTGACCACCCATACGGCCGCCGGGCGCCCGGCGTTCAGACCGTGCAGCAGGGCGGAACCCCATGCGGGGTAGGCCAGGGCGTGCAGGGTGCGCCAGCGGCCGGCGGCCTGGCCCGGGGTGGTGGTGAAGGCGCTGCGCAGTGCTCCGGTCGCGCCGGCGATGACCATGAGGTACGCCGCGAGCGAGCCGAGTCCGATGAGCCCCGCCGAGCCCTGTACACCGAGGCCGAACGGCACGAGCGCGCCGATGAGGCTGGTGTGTCCGTCGGCGACCTTGATGGTGATGTGCAGCAGCAGGAAACCGAGCGATCCGACGCCCAACGCGCGGTGGATGCCCTGGGAGAGCAGCCGTTGCCGGATGTCGAGCAGGACGCGGTCGGCGGCTATCAGCCCCCAGACGACTGCGGAGGTGAGCGACACCAGGGTGAGCACGCCGGTGGTGAAGTCCAGAGCGGTGCGCAGCGCGCCCCCGGAGACCAGTGCGAACACCAGGATGAGGACGATGACCACGCCTGTTCCGGCGTAAACGACCGGGCGGGGCAATGAGGACGTTTTTCGGTTTTTGCGATGAGGGTGCATGCGGGCGACTCCAGTGGTGCGGGGAGAGGGGTCCCGGCTCCGCATGCTAAGTGGCGCTGAGAAGATCATCCGGGTGTTTGGTTATTTGCTCGAATGTCAATGGGGAACAGTCCGTGACAGTGCGGGAGTTCAAGAGCCCTACAAACAGCGCCATTTGGGGAGTGATCGCCGGACGCGAACCGGACAGTCCGTGATAAACGTGCGAGGGGCCCTTACCCCTCGAAACGCAAAGGGATGGGCCTTCGAGGTCAATAGTTTCGATCAAGCATGACGAAAATCATCTGCACTCGCGCCGGTGTTGAACGGGGTTCACGCATCGGCGGGCAGGGGCTGCGTACCCCCGGATCGTGTACGCACAGGGAATGGGTCGGGACGCAGCGTGAGCGCGAGGCGGTGTGCGGGCGCCGATCGCGCGCCGGGTCGCCCCGGTGGCTCTCTGCGCGCGTCACGCGAGCGCTGCGGTACCCTGAGGCCATGCGTGCCGTACGCCTTCTGCTTAGCGGGCCGCGCTGATCAGTCCCTTCCGGCTGGAAAGCCGGTCGGAATCGGCGCGGCGTCCCCTCCTGTGCGAGGGGTCTTTTTGTTTCACGGACCAGCCGGTCCGATTCCGTAGGCAGAGACGACCGATGGAGCTTCGAGGACGATGAGCGAGACCAATTCCGCCCCCGGCCTGCGTCAGGGGGCCCCGGCCGAGGTGGCCGCGCCGCACCGTTACACGGCGGCGATGGCCGCCGACATCGAGGCACGCTGGCAGGACTTCTGGGACGCCGAGGGCACGTACGAGACGCCCAACCCCGAGGGTGGCCTGGGCGGGCCGGCCGAGGTCGTGGCCCGTCCGAAGAAGTTCATCATGGACATGTTCCCGTACCCCTCGGGTGCGGGGCTGCACGTCGGCCACCCGCTGGGCTACATCGCCACCGATGTCTACGCCCGGTTCACCCGGATGACCGGCCACAATGTCCTGCACACCCTGGGCTTCGACGCGTTCGGCCTGCCCGCCGAGCAGTACGCGGTGCAGACCGGCACCCATCCCCGGGTCAGCACCGAGGCCAACATCGAGACCATGAAGGTCCAGCTGCGCCGGCTGGGTCTGGGCCACGACAAGCGCCGGTCGTTCGCCACGATCGACCCGGACTACTACCAGTGGACCCAGTGGATCTTCCTGCAGATCTTCAACTCCTGGTACGACGAGGAGGCGGGCAGGGCCCGGCCGATCGACACCCTGGTCGAGCAGTTCGCCTCCGGTGCCCGGCAGACCCCGGACGGCAGGCCCTGGGCGGAGCTGTCCGAGGCCGAGCGGGCCGACATCCTGGGCGAGTACCGGCTGGCGTACGCCTCCGACGCGCCCGTCAACTGGTGCCCCGGTCTGGGCACCGTCCTGGCCAACGAGGAGGTCACCGCGGACGGCCGCTCCGAACGCGGCAACTTCCCGGTCTTCAAGGCCAAGCTGCGCCAGTGGAACATGCGCATCACCGCCTACGCGGACCGGCTGCTGGACGACCTGGACGAGCTGGACTGGCCCGAGGCGATCAAGCTGCAGCAGCGCAACTGGATCGGGCGGAGCGAGGGCGCCCGGGTCGACTTCCCGGTGGGTGACGAGCAGCGGATCACCGTCTTCACGACCCGTCAGGACACCCTGTTCGGGGCCACGTACATGGTGCTGGCACCCGAGCACGAACTGGTCGACGAGATCGTTCCCGACACCTGGCCCGAGGGCACGCACGCGGTGTGGACCGGCGGGCACGCCACCCCTGCGGAGGCGGTGGCCGAGTACCGCAAGCAGGCCGCGGCCAAGTCCGAGGTCGAGCGGCAGACCGAGGCCAAGGACAAGACCGGTGTGTTCACCGGCGCGTACGCCACCAACCCGGTCAGCGGCGAGCGGGTGCCGGTCTTCGTCGCCGACTACGTGCTGATGGGTTACGGCACGGGCGCCATCATGGCCGTCCCGGCGCACGACAGCCGCGACTTTGCCTTCGCCCGCGCCTTCGAGCTGCCGATGCGCTGTGTGGTGGAGCCGGTCGACGACCGCGGCACGGACCCGGCCACCTGGGACGACTCGTTCGACTCGTACGACGCCAGAATCGTGAACTCCTCAGGCACCGGGATCTCGCTGGACGGCCTGGGCGTCGTGGCCGCCAAGGCGAAGATCACCGAGTGGCTGTCGGCCCGGGGCATCGGCGAGGGCACCGTCAACTTCCGGCTGCGCGACTGGCTGTTCAGCCGCCAGCGCTACTGGGGCGAGCCGTTCCCGATCGTCTACGACGAGGACGGGATCGCGCACGCGCTGCCCGACTCGATGCTGCCGGTCGAGCTGCCGGAGGTCGACGACTACTCGCCGCGGACGTTCGACCCCGATGACGCCGACACCTCCCCGGAGACCCCGCTGTCCCGCAACGAGGACTGGGTCAATGTGGAGCTGGATCTGGGCGACGGCGTCAGGAAGTACCGCCGGGAGACCAACACCATGCCCAACTGGGCGGGTTCGTGCTGGTACGAGCTGCGCTACCTGGACCCGCGCAACAGCGAGAAGCTGGTCGACCCCGCCATCGAGCAGTACTGGATGGGGCCGCGTGAGGGCCAGGCGGCGGGCGGCGTGGACCTGTACGTGGGCGGCGCCGAGCACGCCGTACTGCACCTGCTGTACGCCCGCTTCTGGCACAAGGTGCTGTTCGACCTCGGCCACATCTCCTCCTTCGAGCCGTTCCACAAGCTGTTCAACCAGGGCATGATCCAGGCCTACGTCTACCGGGACAGCCGCGGCATCGCCGTACCGGCCGCCGAGGTCGAGGAGCGGGACGGAGAGTTCTTCTACGAGGGCGAGCCCGTATCCCGGCTGCTGGGCAAGATGGGCAAGTCCCTGAAGAACGCGGTCACTCCGGACGAGATCTGTGCCGAGTACGGCGCCGACACGCTGCGGCTGTACGAGATGGCGATGGGCCCGCTGGACGTCTCCCGGCCCTGGGACACGCGCGCGGTGGTCGGCCAGTACCGGCTGCTGCAGCGGCTGTGGCGCAATGTCGTCGATGAGAACACCGGCGAGGTGACCGTCACCGACACCGAGCCGGACGAGGCGGCGCTGCGTGCCCTGCACAAGGCGATCGACGGTGTCGCGCAGGACATGGAGAACCTGCGCTTCAACACCGCCATCGCCAAGGTGACGGAGCTGAACAACCATCTGACGAAGGCCGGCGGCCCGGTGCCCCGGCAGATCGCGGAACAGCTGGTGCTGCTCACCGCTCCGCTGGCGCCGCACATCGCCGAGGAGCTGTGGCACCGGCTGGGCCACGAGTCGACGGTCGTGCACGAGGCCTTCCCGGTCGCCGATCCGGCGTATGTCGTCGACGAGACGGTGACCTGCGTGGTGCAGATCAAGGGCAAGGTCAAGGCACGTCTGGAGGTGTCGCCGTCGATCGCGGACGAGGAGCTGGAGCGGCTGGCGCTGGAGGACGCGGGCGTGCAGGCGGCGCTGGGCGGCGCGGGTATCCGCAAGGTCATCGTGCGGGCGCCGAAGCTGGTGAACATCGTTCCGGCGTGAGGCTGTGCGGTGCGGCTGTGCGGTGCCGCGGTGCCGCGGTGTCGTGGTGACGCCGGTGACGCCGGTGAGGCCCGTGACGCTGTGCGTGAGTGATGCTGTGCGTGAGTGATGCTGTGCGTGAGTGATGCTGTGCGTGAGTGATGCTGTGCGTGAGTGATGCTGCGCGTGGGTGATGACGGTGGCGCAGTGCGTGGGTGATGCTGTGTGGCCGGTGATGCCGCGCGGTGGTGGCTCTGTGCGCGTGCCTCTGCGCGACGGTGACGCCGTGGTCGGTGAACCGTCCGGTGATGCCGTGCCGGTGATGCCTCCGCCGGTCACGCCGTGGGAACGGGTGCTTCGGGGTTTCCCCTACGGGCCGGTTGGGGGTCCCTGTGGAACCACCAACCGGCCCGAGCCGTTTACGGTAGGAGGTAACGACCGTCGTCATCGCGAAGGAGCGCTCATGGAAGCCGCCATCCTGATCCTGGCGCTGCTTTTCGTGGTCTTCGTCGCGGTCGGCGCCTATGTGTCGGTGAAGCTGCTGTCGGCGGCCAAGCGGGGAGTGGACCGTACGGTCGCGCAGGCGCGCCGCACCGTCGAGGACACCACGCTCAAAGCCAGGCAGTACGCCCAGCCGGGGGCGGCAGGGCAGCTGGCCGAGCTACGGCTCGAGCTGCGTACGTCCATGAGATCCACCCAGGATGCGCTGCACGCGGCGTCGCCCGAGGACGTATCGCTGGCGGAGGCGCTGCGGCTCTTCCGGCAGCTGAGCGCGCACGGGCACGAGCTGGACGACGACCTCAAGCGGCTCGAGCGCGAGCCCGACAAGGCCAGGGTCATGGCCCGGCTGCCGGAGCTGCGCGAGCGCATCGAGCGGGTCGTCCACCACTCGAACTCGCTGCGCTGGGCGGCGCAGGACCGGGCGCGGCAGTTCGCGGACGAGGACCTGGCGGCGCTGGGGAATCAGATCGAGGTCGAGTCGGGGGCGCTGCGGCACTGGACGACCCAGCCGGAGCAGGAGTCGGGGACGGGGACAGGGCCTGCGGCCCAGCGGTCCGGCGCTTCGCCGTCGGCGCATGCCTCGGCACCGGTATCGGCAGCGGCATCGGGGTCCGCCGCGCAGCCGGCTGCCCCTCCCGCTGCCTCCGCGTCCGTCCCCACGCCGACCTGGCCGGACGTTTCGAGACCGGACGCGGCGTCACAGGAACCGCCCGCCATCACCGCCCGTGACACGCGTCGGCAGACCAGGACCCCCTGGGAGAAGGCCCGTCGGCCGGAGAGCACGACCTGACCGGTGGACGACGCTTGGGTGGGGCCGCACTGTCGGCCGCGGACGTCCCCGGATAATCTCCCTGTCATGTCCCGCCATGTCGCTATCGTCACCGATTCAACGGCCTACCTGCCCCAGCAGGCGATGGCGCGGCACGGCATCACCGCGGTGCCGCTGACGGTGGTGCTCGGCGACCAGGCACTGGAAGAGGGCACGGAGGTGTCCGCCCGGTCGGTTGCCCAGGCGTTGCAGCGGCGTACGTCGGTGACGACCTCCCGGCCGAGCCCGGCGGTGTTCGCTGCCGCCTACCGCGCGGCGGCGGAGGCCGGTGCGGACGGGATCGTGTCGCTGCACCTGTCCGCCGAGATGTCCGGGACGTACGACGCGGCCGTGGTCGCCGCCAGGGATGCGCCGCTGCCGGTGCGGGTGGTGGACACGGGAATGGTCGCCATGGCACTCGGCTTCTGCGCCCTGGCCGCGGCGGAGACCGCCGAGGCCGGGGGCACGCTGGACGAGGCGGTGGCCGCGGCGGAGAAGCGCGCCGCGGGCACCTCTGCGTACTTCTACGTCGACACCCTCGACTACCTGCGGCGGGGTGGCCGTATCGGCGCTGCCCAAGCACTCCTGGGCTCGGCCCTCGCCGTGAAACCGCTGCTCCAGCTGGACGGTGGCCGCATCGAACTCCTCGAGAAGGTCCGTACGGCATCCAAGGCCATCGCCCGGCTCGAGGAACTCGTTGTCGAGCGGGCCGGGGCGAGCCCGGTGGACATCGCGGTCCACCACCTGGCGGCGTGGGAGCGGGCGGAGCAGCTGGCGGCCCGTCTGCGGCAGCGCGTGCCGGGCCTTGCGGAGCTGCATGTCAGCGAGGTGGGCGCGGTGATCGGGGCGCACACGGGGCCGGGGCTGCTGGGCGCGGTGCTCTCGCCCAAGGGCTGAACGCGGGCCGGTCGCGGGTGGAGGGCTGGGTCGCGGGGTGAGGGGCCAGCGGCTCAGAGTCCGTGCGGCCACTCGGCGAACGGAGCCGCGGCGGCGGGGCAGTACAGAGGGCGGCAAGCTCGGCAGTGAGAAAGCGCGAGAAGCTGCGTGAGCGGGGCGCGCACGGCGGTTGATGACGCGCTCGGCAGCTTGGCGCTTCGCGGACCTGGTACGTGCTGCTTGGCAGGCGGGCAGGCGGGCAGGCGGGCAGGCGGCCAGGCAGGCAGGCAGGCGGGCAGGCAGGCGGACGAACGGTGACGGGCCGGCTTTGACCGACTCATGCGTATTGCGGACATTCTCGGGGGCGTGGGCCGGAGTTGGTGCGCCGGAGTCGGCCGGTCGCGGGCGGCAAGTCGCGGGTAGCGGGCGCAAGGCTGGGGACCGTGGCCCCATTCGGGGTGGAGAGGTGCTGCTCCGCCGCGGAGCCCACGCTTCCGGAGCCCGATTGGGTGACCAGGTTTTCCACAACTGGTGGGTTATCCACTGAAATTGGGACGACGGAGCGGGGCGTGCGGATCGCGCTTATGGTCGGTCGGCATGGGAAGCCGATCACGCACAGTAAGCAGTGGTCCGGGCCGTGCGCCCGGCTCCGACAACCGGGCCCGGCGGCGTCATGGGCTGCGCCGCGCGAGCCGTCCGCGCCGTACGTCGTCCTGGGGTCGCACGGCCGACGCCCCGGAGCTCCGGGTGTCGGCGGTGCGAGAGCGTGCCGCGGCGCTCCTCCCGGCGCCTGCCGCTCGGCTGACGCCTTCGTGGGCAACGACCCGTGATGCGGTTCCCGACTCGGCGAACTCGGCAGCGGCCAGTCCGGGGCCGCACGGGAACGCAGCCCGGGACGCGGCTGCGGCCCCGGCCGTCTCGATCCGTGCGGGTACAGCGCCGCCGACCCGCCGCCGCACGAGTACGGGGCCGCGCCCCGCCGGACGGCCCGAGACCACGCGGCGGGAACCGAGCGGCAGCCCTGATCCACCGGAAGTTGGCACTGATCTGCCGGACAAGGGCACCGATCGGGCCGAAGCCGTGCCGCGAGGAACCCGGTGGCGGCTCGCCCTACGCGAACGACTGCCGCTGTGGCTGCAGTTGAGGTGCGGCATCGAGCCCCGGGCGCTGGCAGCTCTGACCGTGGTGCTCGTCCTCGCCGGAGGGTTCGCCGCCTACCACTACTGGACCGGCCGTCCGCAGACCGTGCGGGCTCCGGCCGCCGAACCCCCTGCGCAGCCCGATCGCATCACCGTTCCCTCCGCGCCGAACCCTTCTCCCGGCACGCCGGCCACGGGCGGCGCGGACCGTCGCATCGTGGTGGATGTGACGGGCAAGGTCCGCAAGCCGGGGATCCAGCGGCTGCCCGCCGGTTCACGGGTCGCCGATGCGCTGCGAGCAGCGGGTGGGGTGCGTCCGGGCACGGAGACCGGCCCGTTGAACCGGGCACGCATCCTCAATGACGGCGAGCAGGTGGTCGTCGGGGGCCCGGCACCCGCGGGGTCGGTGGGCACCGGGTCGGCGGGTACGGGGACGGCGGGTACGGGCGGATCGGGAGCGGCGGCGGGTGCGGGGCCGCCGGACGCGGCCACGGGCCCGATCAGCCTCAGCACCGCCACCGTGGAGCAACTCGACACGCTGCCCGGAGTCGGGCCGGTCCTCGCTCAGCACATCCTCGACTACCGCGAGCAGAACGGGGGGTTCAGCTCTGTCGATCAACTCCGGGACGTCGACGGCATCGGTGACCGCCGTTTCGCCGATTTGCGCCCCCTCGTGCAGCCATGACCCGGGTCGGCCCCCATGCGGACTCCGGCCACCGTCTCGGGGCGTCCGAACCGCGCCAGGACGGCCCGGCCGATCTTCGTCTCTTTCCCCCTGCCCTCGCCGCCTGGGCGGCGGCCGCGCTCGCCCTGGGGGCTCCGGCCGTGTGGACAGTCGCGGGCGTGACCCTTTGTGTGGGGATAGCGACGGTCCTGCTACTCCGCGGGGCCACGGCCCGCCGTACGGGGGCAGATTGCTCCGACGGCTCCGAGCCGGGAGCCGTCGGCGGCCGGGACCGGGGGCCGCGAACTGCCGGTGCCCGGGACTGGGGGCCGCGAACTGCTGGCGCCCGCGGCCGCAGAAGCTCGGTGGCCGTAGCGGCGCTGCTCTGCGCGGCCGCTGCTGCGGGCTCGGGCGCCCTCCAAGCCGCGGATCTGCGCCGTGGGCCGTTGCCGGGACTGGCAGAGGAGCACGTTCACGCCACGGTCGAGCTGACCTTGACCGGCGACCCCCGTCTCATGCGACCCCGCGTCCACGGCGCACAACGTGCCCCCGCAGTCGTCGTACTGGAGGCGGAGGCCGAGCGCGTGACGGCCACGGACGGCACGGTCACATCGACGCACACACCCGTCCTCGTCTTCGTACAGCAGCAGGGCTCGCCCCGGCAGGCCGGAGGTTCTGAAGCCGACGGAAGCGATCGAGGCCCAGCAACCGGAAGTGGGGGCGCCGCGAGCGACTCGCCCGCCGAGAGCCGAGCTGCGCCCGGGGAGGGGGCATCCGGGACGGGGGTGCCTGGGTTGGGCGCCGTCACCGGTGAGGCGCGGCAGGCCGGGACGGGTCGAGCCCTTGCTCCGGGCTCCAGGACAGCAGAGCCCGAACCCACCGCGGCATGGGCCGCGCCGGGAGTCGGGGGCGGAGGTGCTCGTGATCCAGTGGGAGGCGAACTCATCGAGACTCGCGCTGTCGTGGGGGACGGGGGTGCTCGTGCTGGCTTGGGAGGTGAATTCACCGGGATTCGTGCGGTCGTGGGGGACGGGGGTGCTCGCGCTCTATTGCGGGGCGAACCCACCGGGATTGGCGCTGTCGTGGGGGGCGGAGGTGCTCGCGCTCTATTGCCAGGCGAACCCACCGAGACTCGCGCGGTCGTGAGGGGCGGGCATACGCGCGCTGCTGTGGGCGTCGGGGGCGCTGGCGCTCGCGCCGCGGGCGTCGGGAACGCTCACTTCGTGGGCGGGCTCCCGCACTCCGGTGAGGGGCCGCTCGGGGACGACCGCGCGCGTATCCCCAGGGCCCAGCCGCAGGCGTCCTGGCTCGGGTTGCTGCCTTCGACGCGGCTGCGCGTGCGTGCCCGGCTCGTCCCACCGCTGCCCGGTGGCGGTGGACCGGTTGCCGCGGTGCTGCGGGTCGCCGGGGGCGCTCCGCCGCAGGTGATCGGTCCGCCGAGCGCGCTCCAGCGAGCTGCCGGGAGCCTGCGCGCGGGGCTGCGGAAGGCGACCGACGGGCTCTCACCCGACGCCCGCGCCCTGCTTCCCGGGCTGGTCGTCGGGGACACCTCCCGTATCCCGCCCGAACTCGACGAGGCCTTCCACGCGACGGACTTGGTGCATCTCACCGCGGTGTCCGGAGCCAACTTCACCATCCTGCTCGCGCTGCTCATCGGACCCCCGCACCTCGCCATCCGCGCCGAGCGCCGGGGGCTCGCGCCGCGGCTGGGCGTCCCGTTGCGGACCACCGCGCTGCTCGGCGGGCTGCTCACCCTCGCGTTCGTGGTCGTCTGCCGGCCCGAGCCGAGCGTGCTCCGGGCCGCCGCCTGCGGACTCGTGGCGCTGCTCGCCATCGCCACCGGCCGTCGCAGATCCCTGCTGCCCGCCCTGGCCACAGCCGTACTCCTGCTGATCCTCTACGACCCCTGGCTCGCCCGCTCCTACGGCTTTCTGCTCTCCGTACTGGCCACGGCCGCGCTGCTGACGATCGCCCCGCGCTGGAGCACCGCACTACAGCGCCGCCGAGTCCCGCCGCGACTCGCCGAAGTGCTCGCGGCAGCGGCCGCCGCACAGGCCGTCTGCGCCCCCGTCGTCGCCGTACTGGCGGCGCGCGTCAGCCTGGTGGCGATCCCGTGCAATCTGCTCGCGGAGCTCGCCGTCGCTCCGGCGACCGTCTTCGGGTTCGCTGCTCTGGCAGCCGCGCCCGTCGTCCCACCCGTCGCTGCCTGGGCCGCCTGGCTGGGCGGAGTGCCTGCCGAGTGGATCGCGGCCATCGCCCGTACCGGCGCCGCGCTGCCGGGCGCCGAGATGGACTGGCCGGGCGGCTGGACCGGGGGTCTGCTGCTCGCCGCGGTGACGGCCGTCGCCGTACGGGCAGCGCCCCGGTTGCTGCGGCACTCCTGGCTGTGCGCGGCGTGCGCCCTGTTCCTCCTGCTGGCGATCATCCGCCCGGCACCGCTGCCGCGGCTGATCACCGGCTGGCCGCCTCCCGGCTGGCGATTCGCCGTCTGCGATGTGGGCCAGGGCGACGCGCTGGTCCTCTCGGCGGGCGGCGGCACCGCCGTGGTCGTGGACGCCGGGCCCGAGCCCGCACTCGCCGACCGCTGCCTGCGCACCCTGGGTGTCACCCGCATTCCCCTGGTCGTGCTCACGCACTTTCACGCCGATCATGTGGCCGGTCTGCCGGGGGTGTTACGTGGCCGCGCGGTGGGCGCGATCGAGACCACGACGCTCGAGCAGCCGTCCGACCAGGCCGAGTTCGTACGGCGCGTCGCGGCCGAGGCCGGCGTCCCCACGGTCCGTACGGCGCCGGGGGAGCGGCGGCTGGGCCCGCTCAGTTGGCGGGTGCTGTGGCCCCAGCCCCAAGGCACCCCGTCTGCCGGCCCGACCGGCGATTCGCCCGCCGACGGTGCGAACGACGCCAGCGTCACGCTGCTGGTCCGTACGGCCGGGCTCACCCTGCTCCTCCTCGGCGACCTCGAACCACCCGCCCAGCAGCGCCTGTTGGCCTCCGTACCCGACCTGCCGCAGGTGGACGTCCTCAAGGTCGCCCACCACGGCTCCGCGTACCAGGAACCGCGGCTCCTCCACCAAGTCAGTCCCCGCCTCGCCCTGATCTCCTGCGGCGAGGACAACCCCTACGGCCATCCTTCGCCCCGCACCGTCACCGCTCTCCGCCGGGATGGGGCCACCGTGCTGCGCACGGACACCGACGGTGCGATCGCCGTGACCGGCACCGGGTCCCGGCTCGGCACGGCGGTCAGTGGCGGCAGAGCGTCCGGGCCGAAGGGCCCGTCGGGTTCTCGCGGCCGGCGCGGGGGTCGGGCTCGTACGCCCGCCCGTTCTCGGTCCGGCGCGGACACGCGGGTGGCGTTCGGGCACCGACTCGGCGATAAATGGGCGGATGGACACCGCACAGACCGACGCCTACCTCCAGCGGATCGGAGCCGTCCGCCCCTCACGGGCCGACGCCGAAGCCCTCCGCGAGCTGCAACTCCGCCACTTGCTGACCGTGCCCTTCGAGAATCTGAGCATTCACCGCGAGGAGGACATCGTCCTCGAGGAGAAACCGCTCGTCGACAAGGTCGTACGGGCCGGGCGCGGAGGCTTCTGCTACGAACTGAACGGCGCGTTCGCAGCGCTGCTCGCCTCTCTCGGCTGGTCGGTGACTCTGCTTGCCGCCCGCGTCGTCGCGGGGTCCGACCGGCTCGGCCCGCCGTACGACCATCTGGCACTCCGTGTCGAGGGCGGGGATCTCGATGAACCCTGGCTGGCCGACGTCGGGTTCGGCGACCACAGCCACCACCCCCTGCGGCTCGCCGACCGCGGGGAGCAGCCCGACCCCGGCGGAACCTTCCGCATCACCGATGCCCCGCAAGGCGACCTGGAGGTACTGAAGGACGACGATCCCGAGTACCGCCTCGACCAGAGACCGCGCACGCTGCATGACTTCGAGGCGACCTGCTGGTGGCACCGCACGTCGCCGAAGTCGCACTTCACGCAGAAGCTCGTCTGCTCGCGGCTGACCGAGAGCGGACGCGTCACGCTCAGCGGCCGCAAGCTTCTGACCACGGTTGCCGGCGAGCGCAGGGAGGAGGAATTGAGGACCGACGAGGAGGTCCTGGCTGCCTACCGCATCCACTTCGGCATCGACCTCGACCGCGTTCCCACTGTGCGGCCTGTGCGGCGCCCGCATGAGTGAGCTCTGAGACTCAGGGCCGCTCGAGCCAGCCCTCGTACTCCATCGCGAACTCGTCCAGTGCCGCCGCGTCCAGGCGCCCCGACGGGTCTTCGACCACGACCAGCCACTGCGCGTCCTCGGCGTCGTCCTCGCCCGCCAGGGCGTCCCGTACGAGGTGCGGATGTTCGGCCTCGACCAGTCCGAAACGGCTGACGACCCCCTCGGCGGCCTCCTCCGCGGCATCGCGGTCGGGGAGCACCAGGAGGTGACGTGCGGCGGTTACGAGAGGGCCGGGGGATTCGTCGGCCTCGTCGGGAAGGGGCGTTGCACTGCTCACCCGAACATTGTGCGCGACGCGGAGCGGCCGCCCGACGAGGGCTGTCAGCGGGGCGTGGGATGCTGTCCGCGATGGCCAGGAAGAGTTCGACCGAAGACCTGCTCGCCCCCGTCACGCTCGCCGTGGGCCAGGAGGACCTGCTCCTCGACCGCGCAGTGCAACAAGTGGTCGCCGCGGCGCGGGCCGCCGACGCGGACACCGATGTGCGCGACCTCACACCGGACGCGCTGCAGCCCGGCACACTCGCCGAGCTGACCAGCCCATCGCTGTTCGCCGAGCGCAAGGTCGTGGTGGTCCGGTCCGCGCAGGATCTCTCCGCGGACACGATCAAGGACGTCAAGAGCTATCTGGCCGCTCCGGCCGAGGAGATCACTCTCGTCCTTCTGCACGCGGGCGGCGCCAAGGGCAAGGGGCTGCTGGACGCGGCCCGTAAGGCGGGGGCCCGTGAGGTCGCCTGCCCGAAGATGACCAAGCCCGCCGACCGCCTGGCCTTCGTCCGGTCCGAGTTCCGTACGGTCGGACGCTCTGCGACGCCCGAGGCGTGCCAGGCGCTGGTCGACGCGATCGGCAGCGATCTGCGGGAGCTGGCCAGCGCCTGCGCACAGCTCGCCGCGGATGTCGAGGGCACCATCGACGACGCTGTCGTGGCCCGCTACTACACGGGCCGTGCGGAGGCGTCGAGCTTCACCATCGCCGACCGTGCGGTGGAGGGCCGGACCGCGGAGGCGCTGGAGGCGTTGCGCTGGTCGTTCTCCACCGGTGTGGCCCCGGTCCTGATCACCAGCGCGCTCGCCCAGGGTGTGCGCGCCATCGGCAAGCTCGCCTCCGCCCCGCGCGGTATGCGCCCGGGCGACCTGGCCCGCGAGCTGGGCATGCCGCCGTGGAAGATCGACAGGGTGCGGCAGCAGATGCGCGGTTGGTCGGCCGACGGGGTGTCCGCCGCGCTACGGGCGGTGGCGGAGGCGGACGGAGCGGTCAAGGGCGGCGGGGACGACCCGGAGTACGCGCTGGAGAAGGCCGTGGTCGCGGTCGCCCGCGCGGCCCGCCCCACCCGCCCGCACTGACCAGCACTGACTCGCACTGGCCCCGTACCCCAGCACCGCCGTGAGCCCACACCCCGCACCGCCGCACGCCCGTCCCCCTGCCCCGTGTTCCCGCACCCGCGCTCCTCGTACAGCCGTGCCAGGGCCGGTACAGCCATCGCAAACGGCCGCGCGGCGCTCGGTCCGGCCACGTACGGGTTCGGCGGCCAGAGCGACCCGCAGCGAAGAGCCTCGGCACACCGAAGCCTCGGCACACCCGACGGCCGGGCACGCCGAAGCCTCGGCATGCCGAAGGCCCGGCGCCGTCCTGGGGAAGGACAGCTACCGGGCCTTCGGTGATGATCCGAGGTGCGCCGCACCCGCGTGGCGAACGCAGGCCGTGTGCGGCGCGGTGGTGTCGGCCGGAGCGGGAAGAGGGACCGCTGAGTCCGGTCGACGGGCGGGGACCGGAGCCCCGAACCCTTCAGAAAAAAGAGTGTCAGCCCTTGAGGGAGGCGACGCGCTGAGCCAGCGACGACTTCTTGTTGGCAGCGGCGTTCTTGTGAATGACGCCCTTGCTGACAGCCTTGTCGAGCTTCTGCGACGCCTCACGAGCAGCCGCGGTGGCCTTCTCGACGTCGCCGGCCTCGACAGCCTCACGGGTCTTGCGGATCGCGGTCTTGAGCGAGGACTTGACGGCCTTGTTGTGCAGCCGCGCCTTCTCGTTGGTCTTGTTCCGCTTGATCTGGGACTTGATGTTCGCCACGAAGGAGCCTTTGCAGGTTCGTTTGGATTCTTGAGCTGCGCCGCGTACATGAAAGGGCACGAGGCACAGTAGGCCAGGCTATCAGCAGCCCCGATGCCCTCCCAAACCGGTCGCCGCCCCGCGGTCATGGGAGGATGGAGGCTACGTATCGATCCGACCAGAGGCGATCGGCGTCTCAAGAAACAGGACCCTGCGTGCCCGCGACCCCAATGAATGCGCCGGAGCCGAGCCGTACCGACCCGGCACTCCTCCGCAACTTCTGCATCATCGCGCACATCGACCACGGCAAGTCGACCCTCGCCGACCGGATGCTGCAGCTCACCGGTGTCGTCGACCAGCGCCAGATGCGCGCTCAGTATCTCGACCGGATGGACATCGAGCGCGAGCGCGGCATCACGATCAAGTCCCAGGCAGTCCGGCTGCCCTGGGCGCCGACCACCGGCCAGGATGAGGGCACCACGCACATCCTCAACATGATCGATACCCCGGGTCACGTCGACTTCACCTACGAGGTCTCCCGGTCGCTCGCCGCCTGCGAGGGCTGCATCCTCCTCGTCGACGCGGCTCAGGGCATCGAGGCCCAGACCCTCGCCAACCTGTATTTGGCGATGGAGAACGACCTCACGATCATCCCGGTCCTCAACAAGATCGACCTGCCGGCCGCGCAGCCCGAGAAGTTCGCCGCCGAGCTGGCGCATCTCATCGGCTGCGAGCCGTCCGATGTGCTCAGGGTCTCCGCGAAGACCGGCGTCGGCGTACCGGAGCTGCTCGACAAGGTGGTACGTGAGGTCCCGGCCCCGATCGGCGTCAAGGACGCCCCGGCCCGCGCGATGATCTTCGACTCGGTCTACGACTCCTACCGCGGCGTCGTCACCTACGTACGAGTCGTCGACGGCCAGCTCAACAAGCGCGAGCGCATCAGGATGATGTCCACCGGCGCCACCCACGAGCTGCTGGAGATCGGCGTCTCGGCGCCCGAGATGAAGGCCTCCGACGGCCTCGGCGTCGGTGAGGTCGGCTACATCATCACGGGTGTGAAGGATGTCCGGCAGTCCAAGGTCGGTGACACGATCACCTCGCTCAACAAGGGCGCGGACCAGCCGTTGGGCGGCTACAAGGACCCCAAGCCGATGGTGTTCTCGGGCCTGTACCCGCTGGACGGTTCGGACTATCCGGAGCTCCGCGAAGCCCTGGACAAGCTGCAGCTCAACGATGCCGCGCTGGTCTACGAGCCGGAGACCTCGGCCGCGCTGGGCTTCGGCTTCCGCGTCGGCTTCCTCGGCCTGCTGCACCTGGACGTCATCCGCGAGAGGCTGGAGCGGGAGTTCGGCCTCGAGCTGATCGCGACCGCCCCCAACGTGGTCTACCGGGTGAACATGGAGGACGGCACCGAGCACACCGTCACCAACCCCAGCGAGTTCCCCACCGGCAAGATCGCCGAGGTGCACGAGCCGGTCGTGCGCGCCACGCTCCTCGCGCCGAGCGAGTTCATCGGCGCGATCATGGAGCTCTGCCAGACCCGGCGCGGCTCGCTGCTCGGCATGGACTACCTCTCCGAGGACCGTGTCGAGCTTCGCTACACCCTCCCGCTCGCGGAGATCGTCTTTGACTTCTTCGACCAGCTGAAGTCCAAGACCCGCGGCTACGCCTCGCTCGACTACGAGCCCACCGGCGAGCAGACCGCCGATCTGGTCAAGGTCGACATCCTGTTGCACGGCGACAAGGTCGACGCCTTCTCCGCGATCACGCACAAGGACAAGTCCTACGCGTACGGCGTGCGGCTGGTCGCCAAGCTGCGCGAGCTCATCCCGCGGCAGAATTTCGAGGTGCCCATCCAGGCCGCCATCGGCAGCCGCGTCATCGCCCGCGAGACGGTCCGCGCGATCCGCAAGGACGTCCTCGCCAAGTGCTACGGCGGTGACATCTCCCGTAAGCGGAAGCTGCTGGAGAAGCAGAAGGAAGGCAAGAAGCGGATGAAGATGGTCGGCAACGTGGAGGTCCCCCAAGAGGCCTTCATCGCGGTGCTGTCCAGCGACGAATCCGGCGGCGACGCCAAGGCGAAGAAGTAGCAGAAGGAAGAAGTAGCAGAAGAAGGAGCAGAAGCGGCCGAGTCGGACAGGTCTGGGCGGATCGCCCTGGCTCGAAGCAACCGGTCGCGGCAGTCGATCGATTGCAGCGACTCGAATCGGCCGCCTCGCACCAGTCGAGGCAAGCTACCGCGGCCCACAGCAGGCGCCCGTCCCCCGAGGGGGCGGGCGCTTTTGGCTCGCACCCATCCGGATGAATGCCCCCGACCTGCCCCGCAACGCCCTGTCCGAAGGACAAGACGCAGACAACGAGTGGGCCACTCCCCTTTCATAGGGGCCGAACGCGCTCTACCCTGATGCCTGCTCGAAGGTTACTCGCCAGTTAAACAACTTCCAGCCAGTCACAGCACTGCCGCGGGCCACGGAGGATGTCGTGAGCGACACAAATACGTTGATCGAAAACCGGCCGCCCTCCGTGGCGACCCTCTTCCTGGAGCGGGTCGAGATGGCACCGGATGCCGAGGCATTCCGCTACCCGGTCCCACCAGCCTCGGGCAAGGGCCCGGACGAATGGCGCTCCCTCAGCTGGAGGCAGGCTTCCGAACGGGTCCTGGCCATTGCCGCCGGTCTGATCGACCTCGGTGTACGGCCCGAGGAGCGGGTGGCGGTCGCCTCCAGCACCCGCCTCGACTGGATCCTCTCCGACCTCGGCATCCTCTGTGGAGGCGCGGCGACCACCACCATCTACCCGACCACCAACGCCGAGGAGACCGCGTTCATCCTCGCGGACTCCGGCAGCCGGGTACTGATCGCCGAGGACGCGGAGCAGCTGAACAAGGCACGCGAGCGTGGCGCCGAGCTGCCCCAGCTGGCGCATGTCGTGGTGATCGAGGAAGCGGACGCGAAGTCCGTGGCGGGTGACCCCGACGGCTGGGTGATCTCCCTCGCCGAGCTGGAGCGGCGCGGCGCCGCGTACCTGGAGAAGAAGCCGGACAGCGTCCGTGAGCGGATCGAGTCGATCACCGGCGACCAGCTGGCGACCCTCATCTACACCTCCGGCACCACCGGCCGCCCCAAGGGTGTACGGCTGCCGCACGACAACTGGTCGTACCTGGCCCGCGCCATCGAGGCCACCGGGCTGGTGGCCCGCGAGGACGTGCAGTACCTGTGGCTGCCGCTCGCGCACGTCTTCGGGAAGGTGCTGATCTCCGGGCAGATCGGCGTCGGGCACGTCACCGCCGTCGACGGCCGCGTC
The DNA here is from genome assembly GCF_040609575.1 of Streptomyces sp. NPDC004647. Taxonomy (NCBI): domain Bacteria; kingdom Bacillati; phylum Actinomycetota; class Actinomycetes; order Kitasatosporales; family Streptomycetaceae; genus Streptomyces; species Streptomyces sp. NPDC004647. Next base: position 21,494 of record NZ_JBEXKU010000094.1, read on the forward strand.
GACAAGATCATCGAGAATCTGCCGGTGGTCAGGCCGACCTACATGGCGGCCGTGCCCCGCATCTTCGAGAAGGTCTACAACGGAGTGGCGTCCAAGGCCCGGGCGGGCGGCGGGGCCAAGTACAAGATCTTCCAGTGGGCGGCCGGGGTCGCCCGCGAGTACGCCAAGGCGTCGCAGGACAACTTCCGCCGCACCGGCAACCGGTCCGTGCCCTTCGGCCTCGCGGCCCAGCACGCGATCGCCGACAAGCTCGTCTACTCCAAGCTGCGCGACGCCTTCGGCGGCCAACTGCGCGCCGCCGTCTCCGGCTCCGCCGCTCTCGCCCCCGACATCGGCTTCTTCTTCGCCGGCGCCGGCATCCACATCCTGGAGGGCTACGGGCTCACCGAGTCCAGCGCCGCCAGCTTCATCAACCCGGGCGAGGCGTACCGTACGGGCACGGTCGGCAAGCCGCTGCCCGGCACCGAAGTGCGGATCGCCGACGACGGCGAGATCCTGCTGCGGGGCCCCGGCATCATGGAGGGCTACCACGGGCTGCCCGAGAAGACCGCGGAGGTGCTGGAGCCCGATGGCTGGTTCCACACCGGGGACATCGGCGAGCTGTCGTCGGACGGCTATCTGCGGATCACCGACCGCAAGAAGGACCTGATCAAGACCTCCGGCGGCAAGTACATCGCCCCGGCCGAGGTCGAGGGTCAGTTCAAGGCGGTCTGCCCGTTCGTCTCCAACATCCTGGTGCACGGCGCCGACCGGAACTTCTGCACCGCGCTGATCGCTCTCGACGAGCCGACGCTCACCCAGTGGGCCTCGGAGCACGGCCTGGAAGGAAAGCCGTACTCCGAGGTGGTCGCCTCGCAGCAGGTGCAGGAACTGGTCAGCGGTTACGTGAGCCGGCTCAACGAAGGCCTGCAGCGCTGGCAGACCATCAAGAAGTTCCGGATCCTGCCGCGGGACCTGGACATCGAGCACGGCGAACTGACCCCGAGCCTCAAGCTCAAGCGGCCTGTCGTCGAGCGCGAGTACAAGCACTTGATCGACGAGATGTATGCGGGTTCGCGCGAGGCGTAGCGGTTGCGGCGGAGTGCGGAGTGGGTGCGCGGCTGGGGATGCGGAGGCCGTCCCCCGGCGTCTGCAGCCGAGCACTTGATCGACGAGATGTACGCGGGTCGCGCGAGGCGTAACCGCAGGCATGCGTAACGGTGAGGAGCGCCGCTCGGTGGGGCGGGCGGGTCACATGACCCGCTCGCCCCGCAGCTCCCGCAGGGTCTCCTCCATCCGCGCCACGCTGCCCCGCAGCCCCGCCGCATCCGGCACGTTGCCCGCCGCCAGCCGGTTCTCAATCGTCGCCAGCCGCGCCCCCAGCTCCTCCAGCCGCTCCCGGTCCCGGGCCAGCAGATGCTGCAACTGCCGGTTCTTGCGGTGCAGATCGAGGAAGACGCTGACCTTGGCGCGGAGCACCCACGGGTCGAACGGCTTGGTGAGAAAGTCCGCCGCCCCCGTGGCGTAGCCGCGGAACGCGTACCCCCGGTCGGTGTCCGTGCCGGTCAGAAAGATGATCGGGACGTCCTTGGCCTGGTCGAGCCGCTTGATGTTCGCGGCCGTCTCGAAGCCGTCCATACCGGGCATCAGTACGTCCAGCAGGACGACGGCGAACTCCTGGCGCAGCAGCGCCTTCATCGCCTCCTCCCCGGAACGGGCCCGCACCAGCGGTTCGTTGAGGGAGCCGAGTACCGCCTCGAGGGCGACGAGGTTGTCCTCCATGTCGTCCACCAGGAGGATGCCGGCCGCGGCGGCGGCGAAGCCGCTGTTCATGGTGTGTTCCTCGGGGGGATCGTCCGGCGACTGCGAAATGCCGGTCGCGCTGTCGGGGTCGAGCAGGTCGCAGGCGAGGCCGAGCGGCCGGTCGGCATCCACCGGTTCCGGCACGTACGCGTGGGCGCCGCAGGCGATGGACTTCTCGCGGTCGCCCTCCATCCGCCCTGGCCGGGGCCGGGCGGCAGCCGCTCGTCGAGCCGTCGATGGCGTATGACCTCTCGACGTACGCGTGTCAGTTCGTCCGTGAAGTGCTGGTTGCGGTCGGCGATCTGGTTGAACGCGGAGGCGAGGTCGGCGGCGAGGTCGGCGGCGATGCCCTCCGGGGTGGCGCCATCCGGGACCGGGCTCTCGAAAAACGCGCCCGGCAGCCGGACACGGAAATCGCCGTCCCGGAGGGCGGCCAACGCAGTCGGCAGCGGGCGTAGTTCCGCCGCACGGACCCTCCTCTCGCCGGGTGGGGATTTGTGTTGTGGGATGTCGGTCTCCATGCTCATCACGGCCCACTTAGAAGTCATCTCATTTGGTGAGTCGGCGGTAGCAGATGAGGGTGCAGGCGATGCTGGTGAAGGCGAGGAAGTGTTCGGCTTTGCGTTCGTAG
>NZ_JBEXKU010000095.1:0-23885 GCF_040609575.1 Streptomyces sp. NPDC004647
TCGGCATCGGCGTCAGCGTCAGCGTCAGCGTCAGCGTCCGCGACCACGCCCGCGTCGATGGTCCAGCGGCCCCCTGGGAAGCGGTCCTCAGATCGCTGGGCCGCGGTGACTGCCTGCTACGTGGCCGTGATCTGTAGCGCGCCGGAGCCGAGTGCGCTGACACCGGCCGAAGCTCCCGGCACGAGCGCGATGGTGGCGCTGCCGCCGGCCGACAGGATCAGGGTGGCGTTGGTGTTGTTGGTCACGGACGTGATCAGGTTGGCCCGGATCCCGGTGTTGACCGTGGACCCGACGGAGAGCGCCGAGCCAGGAAGAGTGACGGTGCCGCCGGTCGTCAACGCCAGGCCCACGGAGCCGGTTACGGCCGCGGCTTGGTGGGTGTGGACGATCGTGGGGGCCTGGGTCTTCCCGGCCGGGGCCGCGGAGGCCGCGGGAGTGAGGGCGATCAGGCTGCCGCTCGCCAGGAGTGCAACGGCGGCGATGGCAGTGCGGCGTCGTACGGAATGCATAGAACTCCTCCATGGCAGGTGACGGACCGCTGTTTGAGACAGTCGGCGGCGCCCGGCGCGCTCTCACTCCAGGTGACCATTCATATCCACTCGGTTGCAATGTGATTAATGGGCTGGCCAGGGGCGCGCGGGAGCGTGTCCGGAGCACCCGAGCGCGCAACAGGTCCAGGAGTCCTAGCTGCAGATCCGGTGGCTGCCCCGCTCGTGATGCTGCTCGGGCTGGACGATCAGGCGTACGGCACGACGCTGAGGTCGGGGCGGCGTAGCAGGCCGATGGTGGGGTCCTCGGCTTCACGCGTATCCGACGGGTCGGAGGAGGACAAGAAGGTCACCGCGGCGCGCTGCCTCGAATTCTCGAGTGGTGCAGTACCGGTTGAGACCCCGTTGGCCTGGGGGGCGGGATGTGACTTCAGCTTCTGGCGATTCTGCTGAGAGCGTGCTGCGGTTCCCCTGCGGCGTCCGGCTGGCAGAGTCGCCGCCATGAGGCTTCTGATGCTGGGTGGAACGGAGTTCGTGGGCCGTGCCGTGGTCGATGCGGCGCTGGCGCGGGGCTGGCAGGTGACCGTGTTCAACCGCGGTCGCCATGAACTGCCGCCGGGCGTCGTGGCGGTGCGGGGCGACCGTAGCGCCGCGGACGGTCTGGCGGGACTCGAACAGGGCGAGTGGGACGTCGCCGTCGACACCTGGACCGGTGCGCCGTCGGCGGTGCGTGACGCGGCCCGGTCACTGGCGGGCCGGACCGGCGGCTATGTCTACGTGTCCAGCCGGTCGGTGTACAGCTATCCCGCCCCGGCGGGGCTGTCCGAGGACGGCCCGCTGGTGGACGCCTCGCCCGATGACGACGAGGTCGACTATCCGCAGGCCAAGAGGGGCGGGGAGCTGGCCGCGTCCGAGGTCTTCGGCGACCGGGCGCTGCTGGCCCGCGCGGGACTGATCCTCGGCCCCAGGGAGAACGTCGGGCGGCTGCCGTGGTGGCTGCGGCGGATCGCGCGCGGTGGTCCGGTGCTCGCCCCGGGGCCGCGCGACTCGGGGTTGCAGTACATCGATGCCCGTGATCTCGCCGCATGGATCGTGGATGCCGCTGAACGAGGGCTCGGCGGCCCGTTCAACCTGGTCAGCCCGCCGGGGCACACCACGATGGGCGAACTGCTGGAGGCATGCGTCCATGTCACCGGTGCCGACGCGGAATTGCGCTGGACCGACCCGGAACCGATCCTCGCCGCCGGCATCCAGCCGTGGATGGACCTCCCCATCTGGCTGCCACCTGGCGAAATGCACGACACCATGCACCGTGGCGACGTGTCCAGGGCGGTCGCCGCCGGGCTGCACTGCCGTCCCATCGCGGAAACCGTGGCAGACACCTGGGCCTGGCTCCAGGACCTGGGCGGGGAACCGCCCCAGCGGCCCGACCGGACGCCGGTCGGACTGGATCCGGAGACGGAAGCGAAGCTGCTGCGCAGCTGAACTGCCGCCGGGAAGGGGACTGGTGTGGGCGCCCGGTGGAGGCGCTCGACGCGGACGTACGGGGTGCTGGGCTCGACGCGGACGTACGGGATGCCGACCGGGCGGGCCGAGGTCACGCCGGGCGGGTCGAGGTCACGCCGGGCGGGTCGCCCCCGCGAAGGGCATCTGGTCGAGGGGGGCGACCCGTACCGGCGCACCCGGGCGCGGCGCGTGGATCATCTGGCCCTCGCCGATATAGAGACCGACATGGCTGATGCCCGAGTAGAAGAAGACCAGGTCGCCGGGGGCGAGCTGGGAACGGGGGACGCGACGGCCGATGTTGATCTGGGTGTACGTGGTGCGCGGGAGGGAGACCCCGGCGGCCCTCCAGGCGGCCTGGGTGAGGCCCGAGCAGTCGAAGCCGTTCGGGCCCGTGGCGCCCCAGACGTACGGCTTGCCGAGCGCGCCGTACGCGAAGGAGACGGCGCGTGCGGCGCGCGCGTTCGGCGCGTGGACCGCGCCGTACCGGGCGCCGCGATCGGCGCGGGCGGCACCGGCCGGTCCCGCCTGGCCGGATGTGGAGTGGCCGTCCTGTTGGAGCAACGACGCGCGCTGTGCGGACGTCAGCCGGTCGAGCAGCCGCTCCGCGGTCTCGAGCTTCCTCTGCACCGTGCGTTTGTGCCCGCGCAGATCGGCCTGTTGTTTCCTGAGCTCCGCCAGTTTGTCACCGGCCCGGGACCGGACCTCCTCGATGCCGCGCAGCCCGCGGCGCATGCCGGCGATCACGACGGCCTGGCGGCTGCCCGCCCGCTCGATGACCCTGACGCGGTCGAGGTACTGCTCGGGAGAGGCGGAGAGGACGAGCTGGAAGGCGGGATCGAGGCCCCCGGAGCGGTACTGGGCGGCAGCGATCGAACCGAGTGCGTTGCGGGAGATATTGAGTTCCCCGGTCCTGCGGGCGGCCTCGTCGCGCAGGCCGTCCAGCTTCTTCTGAGCGGCGTCGGACTTCTCCTTCGCTCCGTTGTACTTCTCGGTGGCCACCTCGGCCTCGTGGTGGAGCCGGTCCACCTCGGCCTTCACCTGAGCGGGGGTGAGACCCGGGTCGGCGTACGCGGGGCCATCGACGGCTGTCGCGCCCGCCGCGCCGGCGAGGGCGAGCACCGTCGCCGTACGGGCGGTGTTGCCGGTGAGCGATCGCTGCCTGGGCTTTCTGTGCGAGGCCACGGCCGCCATCACATCCTTCCTGCTGACCGGCGGCCGTGGGGAGCGGTCGCCATGGGGGAGGACCGTAGCCCTCCGGATCGCCGGCGAGCACGGCGATGACCGGGACTGAAAGGTTTCGGCACGGCGCTGAACAGAAGCACCGGGTGAATTCTCCCGGTACTGCCGGTTCGCGCTACGGGCCTGACCGAAGCGGCGATTGAGGCTCTCCCGGCTGAACCCCGGTGCTATGAGCCCGGGCGCGGGCTGCCGGTCTGCCGCGCATGTCGGCGTGACAGTGCCCCCGACTGCACGCAGTCGGGGGCACTGTCACAGCTTGCGGCACGCGGCCCGTACCGGCGCTGGTCCGTACGGCCTTGTCCGTCGTAGGCGGCTACGCCGGGCGGACGCTCCCGTAGATCGGCATGAACGTGATCGCCTCGGTCCGTACGTTCGCCCCGGGCTTCGGCGCGTGGATCATCTGGCCGTCGCCTATGTAGAGCCCGACGTGGCTGATGTCGTCGTAGAAGAAGACCAGGTCACCCGGCTTCAGGTCCTCCGTGGCGATGCGCGAGCCGACCTTCACCTGGTCCCAGGTGGTGCGGGGCAGCGAGACACCTGCGGCCTTCCAGGCACCCTGGGTCAGGCCCGAGCAGTCGTAGGAGTTCGGGCCGGTGGCGCCCCACACGTACGGCTTGCCGATCTGCGCCCGCGCGAAAGCCAGCGCCTTGGCAGCCTTGGTGGCGTACGTGCCGGAGTCCGCGCCCGTGCCCGAGCCCGGGGTGGAGGTGCCGCCGTCCGACGAGCCCGAGCCCTCGTTCCGCTCCCGCTCCTCGCGCTGCTTCTCCGCCTGCTCCCGGGCCAGCTCCTCCGCCTTGCGCTGGGCTGCCTGCTCTCTCTTGCGCTCGAGCGCCGCCAGCCGCGCCTTCTCCTCGGCCGTCAGGTCCGACAGCAGCTCGCGGGCTTTGGCGAGCTTGCCCTGCACGGACTCCTTGCTGGTCCGCAGCTCGTTCTGCGACTCGTTCAGCTGCGCCAGGCTCTCGGTCGCCTCGGCGCGCTTCTCCGTCGCAGTCGCCTGCTGGGTCTGGAAGTCCGTCACCGCTTGCTTCTGCCGGCCGGTCATCCGGTCCAGCATGTGGTTCTGGTCGAAGTAGTCCTGCGGGTCGGAGGCGAGCAGCAGGGTCGCGGTCGGGTCCATCCCGCCGTTCCGGTACTGCGTTGCGGCGTAGCTGCCGAGCAGCCGCCGGGCCTCGTTGAGCTTCTGCGTCCGCTTGGCCACATCGTCGATCAGCCGGTCGGACTTGGTGCGCTGCTTGTCCGTGCGCTCCTTTGCCTCGTTGTACTCCTGGGTGGCCGTACCCGCCTGCCGGTAGAGCTCGTCCACCTTCTTCTGGACCTCTTCCACGCTCTGCTTCGGCTCCCCAGGTGCGGCCTGGGCAGTCTGCGAGAGCAGGCCGAAGGAGGCGAGTGCCGCGGTCGAGAGGCCGACGGCGGTGCGGGACCCGTGGGAGGTGAGAGTACGAGGCCGCGATTTGCGGTGCGACGCCAAGGCGCGCGTCTCCTTCCGTGGACCGCCTACCGGGTTAGCTGTCGGGTTCGGGCGATCGGAAGGTTGCCCTACGGTCCGTACGCCGCGTGCTCTGCACGCGTGTGCGAACCGATTCACCCCGGTGATACGTGTGGGTCCCCGGCTCCGGCTGCCCCTCGGGCATTGGCCGGACTCGGCGTCGGCGCCCGTGCCGACGCGGTCGCCGGCGGGGGGTGCGGGTCGCCTGAGCGAGCACGGTAGCCAACTTGTGGTGCCGCTGTGAAGGCTGATGTTCGATATGCCCGAAACCTTTTCGTGACCTAGCCCCCATGGCAACCGACTGGACGGTACGCGGCTGCGCACAGTGACAACCGACGGGACGGTACGGAGGGGCCTCGGTGGTGATCCGGAGGGAAGCACGGTGGACATCGCCGGGACGGCGGCGGGACGACAACCGGGCGGCAGCGGGCCGGCGGCGGGGCAGCACCAGGGCAGCGGCAGGGGCAGCGACGGGGGTGACAATGGGGAAGCGGTGTGGGCTGTCGGTCCGGCGGCCTAGACTCGGTTGGCGATGAGCAGCCTCTTTGACGACAGCTTCCTGGCGGACCTCGAGCACCCGGCCGAGCGCCCCCCGCCCCCGCCCGAGGGCCCGGCGCCCGAACACGTTCCGGCGGACCTGTTCGGTGGGCGCTTCGACGCCCCCGTGGACCGGGACGCGTACTACCGCGACGGCGCACCGCGCCCCGCCGTGGACCCCGCCGCGCTGCTCGAAGGCCTGAACGAGCAGCAGCGGGCCGCGGTCGTCCACACCGGTTCGCCGCTGCTCATCGTCGCCGGTGCCGGGTCCGGCAAGACCCGGGTGCTCACCCACCGGATCGCACATCTGCTGGGCACCCGCCGCGTGCACCCCGGCCAGGTCCTCGCGATCACCTTCACCAACAAGGCCGCGGGCGAGATGAAGGAGCGAGTGGAGGAGCTCGTGGGGCCGCGGGCGAATGCCATGTGGGTGTCCACCTTCCACAGCGCGTGCGTCCGCATCCTGCGCCGGGAGAGCAAGAAACTCGGCTTCACCTCCAGCTTCTCGATCTACGACGCCGCCGACTCCAAGCGCCTCATGGCACTGGTCTGCCGAGATCTGGACCTGGACCCCAAGCGCCACCCTCCCAAGGCCTTCAGCGCGAAGATCTCCAACCTCAAGAACGAGCTCATCGACGAGGAGGACTTCGCCGCGCAGGCTGCCGGGAGCGCCTCCGGGTCGGAGGGCGGCGGAGGGTTCGAGAAGACCCTCGCCGAGGCGTACGCGCTCTACCAGTCGCGGCTGCGCGAGGCCAACGCGCTGGACTTCGACGACATCATCATGACGACGGTTCATCTCCTCCAGGCGTTCCCGGACGTCGCGGAGCACTACCGGCGGCGCTTCCGGCACGTACTCGTCGACGAATACCAGGACACCAACCACGCGCAGTACACCCTGATCCGTGAGCTGGTGGGGACGGGCGGGACCGAGGCCGGGACCGAGACCGATCGAGCCCCTGTCGCGGAGCTGTGCGTGGTGGGCGACGCCGACCAGTCGATCTACGCCTTCCGCGGCGCGACCATCCGTAACATCCTCCAGTTCGAGGAGGACTATCCGGACGCGAAGACGATCCTGCTGGAGCAGAACTACCGCTCCACGCAGACCATCCTCAGCGCCGCCAATGCCGTCATCGAGCGGAACGAGAACCGCCGCCCGAAGAACCTGTGGACCGAGGCCGGGGCGGGCGCGTCGATCACCGGCTATGTCGCCGACACCGAGCACGACGAGGCGCAGTTCGTCGCCGACGAGATCGACCGGCTGACGGACGCGGGTGACGCCAAGGCGGGCGACGTCGCCGTTTTCTACCGTACGAACGCCCAGTCCCGGGTCTTCGAAGAAATCTTCATCCGGGTCGGGCTGCCGTACAAGGTCGTCGGCGGCGTGCGCTTCTACGAGCGCAAGGAGGTCCGCGACGTGCTCGCGTATCTGCGCGTGCTCGCGAACCCCGAGGACACCGTGCCGCTGCGCCGGATCCTCAACGTGCCCAAGCGCGGCATCGGCGACCGGGCGGAGGCGATGATCGACGCGCTCGCGCAGCGCGAGAAGACCTCCTTCGCGCAGGCGCTGCGCCGGGTCGACGAGGCGTACGGCATGGCGGCCCGGTCGGCGAACGCGGTGAAGCGGTTCAACACACTGCTCGAGGAGCTGCAGACGATCGCCGAGTCCGGCGCCGGGCCGGCGACGGTGCTGGAGGCGGTCCTGGAGCGTACGGGCTATCTCGCCGAGCTCCAGGCGTCCACCGATCCGCAGGACGAGACGCGGGTCGAGAACCTTCAGGAACTGGCGGCGGTGGCCCTGGAGTTCGAGCAGGAGCAGGCCGCTGGGAACGCTGAGAACCCGGGCACGCTCTCCGACTTCCTGGAGCGGGTCGCGCTGGTCGCCGACTCCGACCAGATCCCGGACGAGGACGAGGACGGCTCGGGCGTCATCACGCTGATGACGCTGCACACGGCCAAGGGCCTGGAGTTCCCTGTGGTCTTTCTGACGGGGATGGAGGACGGTGTCTTCCCGCACATGCGGGCGCTCGGCCAGACGAAGGAGCTGGAGGAGGAGCGGCGGTTGGCCTATGTGGGCATCACGCGTGCCCGGGAGCGGCTGTATCTGACGCGGGCGACGATGCGCAGTGCGTGGGGCCAGCCGTCGTACAACCCGGCCTCCCGGTTCCTCGAGGAGATCCCGGACGAGTTCGTGCAGTGGCGGCGTACGGGACCCGCTACGCCCTCGGCGTCGGCGGGCGCGATGGCGGGGCTGACGTCCTCGCTGTCGTCATCCCGCTCCAAGGCGGGGCCGAGCGGGTTCGCGACCCGCAGGACCACGGACCGGCCGGTGATCTCACTGGTGGTCGGGGACCGGGTGACACACGATCAGTTCGGTCTGGGGACCGTGGTGTCGGTGACGGGGAACGGGCATGACGCCAAGGCGACGATCGACTTCGGGGACGAGAAACCGAAGGTGCTGCTGCTGCGGTACGCGCCGGTCGAGAAGCTCTGACCCGGGAGGGCGATGGCGGTGTCGGTCCGGGCTGCGCGCCGCTTCGGGTCGGCCGGACCCGCCTGTCAGCGCTGAGTCTTGGGGCGGGCTGAGCCGACCCCGCCCCTGTACGCCTCAGCTCCGCGCGCCTCGGCCCGGATGCGCCGACTCCGGACGCCTCAGCTCCGGGTGGGTCAGGCCGGGGTGGGTCAGGCCGGGGTGGGTCAGGTCGGGTCGAGGCCCTTGCTGCGCAGCCACGGCAGCGGGTCGATCGCCGAGTCGCCGCCGGGGTGCACCTCGAAGTGCAGGTGCGGGCCGGTGGAGTTGCCGGAGTTGCCGGAGTAGGCGATGACGTCCCCCGCCTTGACCGAACCGGACCGGATCTTCGTACTGCTGAGGTGGCAGTACCACGTCTCGGTGCCGTCGGGGGCGGTGACTATGGCCATGTTGCCGTAGGAGAGGTTGTATTGCGTGCGGACGGTGCCGTCGGTCGCGGCCATCACCGGCGTGCCGTAGCTCACCGGGAAGTCGATGCCGCTGTGCACGGACATCCAGTTGACACCCGCCTGGCCGTACGTGGCGCTGAGCCCGTGCTGCTCGACCGGGATCGCGAACTTGGGGCGGAGCGCCTCCTTGCGGGCGGCCTCGGCCTCCTTGCGCTTCTTCTCATCCAGCTGCCGCTGCTTGAGGTCGATGCGTTCCTGCGTACGGCTGGCGCGGTCCGCGAAGTCGTCGGCGTCGGCGGTGAGCGTCGCGAGCTGGGAGTCGAGCTTGCTGTTGGCCGCGGCCGGCTTGACGGCCGACACATCGGCGGCGGCCTGCGTGGTCTTGGATTCGCCCTTGTCGGCGTCGAGGCCGCTGACGGATGCGGCGGCGATACCTGCCACGCCCATCACGGCGACTGAGGGGACGGCGACGGTGAGGAGAGCGGAGCGGCGGGCGGGGGTGCGGCGGCGGCTCCGGCCCACGGGGCGGTTGTCCGCCCGGCGAGGGGCCGGGAGGATCGCTGCCTCGGGATCGAGGCCGGCCGGGTCCTCGTAGTATCCGGCGTCGGTTCCGTCGTTCTCGCTCAACGCCTCGAAGGCGGCCGTGCGTTCAGGTTCGGCTTCGGCGGCGTCGCTGTACGGCGCCTGGTCGTAGGACTCCTGGTCGTAGGACTCCTGGTCGTAGGACGCCGGGCCGTACGGTGTCTGGTCGTACGGCTCCTCGGCGGGGGAGTCCTCAACGGCCGCGTAGGCGGAGCCGTCCCAACTCTGGTTCTGCGCCGGGCCGTTGTCCCATGGCTCTTCGGGGTTCAGCCCCTGGTCCGTGTCCGTGGGGTGGGGAATGCCGTTCGGGTCGAAGCTCGCGTCGTACTGCCCGGTGCCGTACTGCCCGGCGGTGTCCCACGCCCCGGTGTTCCATCCAGTGGCGTCCAACTGGCCGGTCGTGTCGAGTGACTCGGCGGCGACGGGGCCCGCCTGGGCCGGGATGCCGGGGGTCGGTTCGTAACCGGTGGCAGCCCACATCCCGCTGGTGTCGTAGCTGCCGGTCTCGTACGTCGTCGGGTGGGCCCCGTACGCGTCGTATCCGGCGCCGTACGCGTCATATCCGGCGGCCGGCTGGGCGCCGCTCGTGTCCCAGTGCCCGGTGTCCCAGTTCCCCGTGGCGTACTGCGTCGCGCCGTACTGCGGAGATCCGTACTGGGTGGTGTCGTACTGGCCCGTGTCATAGCTGCCGGGAAGCGAGCCGAAGAGCGGGTCGCCGTCACCGTAGGCCGCGTCACCGTAGGCCGTGGCGAGGTTGTCGAAGGTTCCGGTCGCGTAGCCGTCGTACCCGGCGTGGCCGTTGAGGGCCCCCTGCTGGTCGTACGCCGTATAGTGCGCATGCGAGGCGTCAGGAGCGTTAACGGTCGGGATCGTGCCTCCCGACGGGTGACGGTCGTTCACCACCAAGCTTCTCTTTCGCCTCGGCAGCAGGAGAATTAGCGGCGACTGTACCCGGCGGTATGCGACGGCGACAATCTTCGGCAGGATTCGAGCTGCCGGGGAACGGGCATATGGCCGTCTTTCGGCTGATGCAGACTGTAGCTTGGCCGGGTGTTCGAATTCAGTTCGACGGCCAATCTCCCCTGGGCGGGGGCGGATCAGGCCACGGAGGCCGCCTCCGAGGCCTCGCCGCCCGGCGACGCGGCGTCCAACGCCTGGCGAATCCCCGCGGCGACTGCCGCATGCACCGGCAGCGCGAGATGTCCGATACCGCTGACCTGCACGTTGTGCGAAATGAGATCCGGGTGGTCGAGGCAGGCCGTCTCCAGCGGAACCATCAGCTGGTCCAGGTCGCTCCAGAAGTTGACGAAATGCGTGGTGCAATTCGGGGCGGGTTGCGCCAACTCCTCGATCAGATCCGAATCCGGACGCATCTGCCGCACGATCGGGTGGGCGGACAGCAGGGGCACGGCACGGGTGCCGGAGTGCGGGGTGCCGAGCGCGACCAGGGTGCGGACGCGGGCGTCGCCGCCGAGCCGCTGTACGTAGTAGCGGGCGATCAGCCCACCCAGGCTGTGCCCCACGATGTCGACCTGGTCGTGGCCGGTACGGGCGCAGACCTCCTCGATGTGCGGGCCGAGAAGGGCCGCGGCGGCACGGATGTCACAGCACAGCGGGGAGTAGTTGAGAGCTTCAACTTCGCTCCACCCGTGCTGGCGCAGGGAGCGTCGCAGCAGGACGAAGACCGAGCGGTTGTCGATGAAGCCGTGCAGCAGCAGGACCGGCAGCCGGTCCTCGTGGGGGGCTTCGACGGTCGCCAGGATGGACGCTTCGGACGCGTCCAGCGGCTCGATGGGGGTGATGACCTGCGGCTCGCAGGGCGAGTTCTGGCTGGGGCGCTCCTGGATCACGCCGGTGGGGTAGAGCACGGCGTGCCCGGCGAGAATCGCCAGGTCCAGGGCCGTGGCCTTGATGAGCGCGGCGGAGGGGCGTAGAAGACTCGGAAGAAAGGGTAGGGCCCCCATTGGCCGACCTCCCGACCGGCACGCGAAGGGACGACTCCGTCCCCCGTGTGCCCTCACGGAAAGCCGTTTCGAGGACCGGTGCGGCTCGGGGTCCGGGTCGCACCGCCTGGGCCGCGGCTCTCACGGCGCCTTGGTGCGGAGACCTCGCTGCGGCTCTCCTTGTACGTGTCCCAGGTGTGATTTCCCCCTCTGAGGCCTTCGCGAAACTGCTGGGTGCGGGATGCTGGGGATAACGTTCGTTCACTTCCGGTGTTTCCGGCCATGTGGGAACTGGGCCGGCGGCGGCGGACGGACACCGCGGATGTACAGATATACAGAGATGTGCATGGAGGCAGTGATGGGTGTGTCGGGTCCGATCCGCGTGGTCGTGGCGAAGCCGGGGCTCGACGGCCACGATCGCGGAGCCAAGGTCATCGCACGGGCGCTCCGTGACGCCGGTATGGAGGTCATCTACACCGGGCTGCACCAGACCCCGGAGCAGATCGTCGACACGGCGATCCAGGAGGACGCCGACGCGATCGGCCTTTCCATCCTGTCCGGTGCCCACAACACGCTCTTCGCGAAGGTGCTCGAGCTGCTGAAAGAGCGCGACGCGGTGGACATCAAGGTCTTCGGCGGCGGCATCATCCCCGAGGCGGATATCGCTCCGCTGAAGGAGCTGGGCGTGGCGGAGATCTTCACGCCCGGCGCCACGACCGGCGACGTTGTGGCCTGGGTACAGGCCAATGTCCGCGAGCTCGCGGTCTAGCGGACGATCAGCGGGCCGACGCGTCTGGTGGGTCTGGCAACGACCAGCGGGCCGGCGGGGCCGGCGGGCTGGAGGGTCTGGCAGACGACCATGGGCCGACGGGGGTCGGAGGGTCGCCCGGTCGGCGGGCCGATTGCGCCAGTGGACCGAGGGCCGTTTCCATGAGCCCGTGGGGCTGCTGTGCCGGCTCCGCCGAGCGGACTGTGGGCTGTACAGCCGGGGGAAGGTTCGATGCCCGGGTGCTCCGACGTCCCCTGTGGTGAGGTGGCCGGTGGTCGCTCAGCGGACTCGCTCGCGGGAGGCCGCTGCCGGCGCCGCCCACGGGCGGCGGCCGAGGCCCTCGCCGCCCATCGGAGGCCGAGGTCATGGGGCGCAGGCAGCCTCGGTCGCGGGCGATCAGTTCATGGCCCCGCCCGTGGGGGCAGGGGCCTGGTCCACGAGGGGTTCGAGCTCGCAGTGCATGGTGGCGCGCAGCCGGAGTGTGCCGATGAGACGCTGGAATGCCTCCGACCAGTAGCCGCCCGCGCCCGGCGAGGCGCCCTCCGGTTCATCCGGTATCGCCGTCAGCATTTCCAGCCGGTCGGCCTGAGCCGGGTCCAGGCAGCGTTCGGCCAGGCCCATCACGCCGCTGAAGCTCCAGGGGTAGCTGCCCGCGTCCCGGGCGATGTCCAGGGCGTCGACCACCGCCCGGCCGAGCGGTTCGGTCCAGGGGAGGGCGCACACTCCGAGGATCTGGAAGGCCTCCGACAGTCCGTGGGCCGCGATGAACTCCGCCACCCACGCGGCCCGTGCGGCGGGGGGAAGCGCCGACAGCAGCTTTGCCCGCTCGCCCAGCGAAGCCGTACCGGCTGTCGCGGCGGACGGTGCCGAGGGGGATCCGAGCAGGGCGCGGGCCCATGCGGCGTTCCGCTGTCGTACGGCCGCCCGGCACCAGGCGGAGTGCAGTTCCGCCTGCCAGTCGTCGGTGACCGGCAGCGCCACGATGTCCGCCGGGACGTGGCCGCCGAGCCGGTCCGTCCAGGAGTCCAGCGGCGCGGCCTCCATCAGCTGGCCCAGCCACCAGGCGCGCTCGCCGCGCCCGGACGGCGGCTTCGGAGCGACGCCGTCGCGCTGCATCGCGGCGTCGCACTCGTACGGTGCCTCGACGGCGATGAGCGGCGTGCCACTCGTACGGTCGAGAGCTACGCAGGAGGTGGCGCGTTCGGCCATGCGTGCGGCCAGCGCGGAACCCGGAAGAGCCGACAGCAGCTCGGCCGCAGTCGCGCGGACATTGCGGCTGCGGTCCGACAAGGCCTGCTCCAGGAACGGCTCGTCGGCCTCGGAGAGCCCCGCCCGCAGCGAGTCGAGGAACATCAGCCGGTCCTCGGCCCGCTCCGCCGTCCAGGTCGAGCCGAGCAGCGCGACCGCAGATGCGGGCTCGCGGCGGCGCAGGGCGCCCAGAAGGGCGACCCGTTCGGCGAACAGGCCTTCCTCCCAGAGCCGTTGTACCTGCCCGGGGTCCCCTGTCTCGGGTGGCGCGGAGCCTGCGGCCGCCCCTCTGAGCGCGAACTTCCAGTCCGGATTCAGGCGGGCCAGCCACTGGGCACGCGGACCGGCGAGCGCCAGAGCCTCCGGGCGCAGGTCGGTACGGGCCCTGGCCGCGTCGAGCAACGCGGGCAGGAGCGCGGCGGGGGCCCGGTAACCGTGCCGGTTGGCGGCGGCCAACCACTGGGGAAGCAGCTCGGTGAGGTCGGGCGCCGTGCCTCGGCGCCCCCCGCTGCCGCCTGCTCCGGTTCCGGCCGCCCGGTCGGCGAGCAGCGTCGCGAGCCGCCGCCGCGCGGCGGGCGGCAGCGGCGGCCGTACGTCCGCCGGGGCGGCCGGGGGCCTCGGGCGGGCGGCGGCCGGCCGCAGCCCCGCCCTCCGCCGCACCGTACCGAGTGCGGCGGCGTCCAGCAGCGCGGTGGCGGGGTCCCGCCCGGCCCCGGCCACGGGCGGCCTGCGCCGCTCGGTCCCCAGCAGCGCGGCGGTGACCAGCTCCTCCCAGGAGGGGACGGGAGGTTCGGCAGCCGTGGTCATGCTTCCCCCCGGGGACGGTGACGGATTCGTAGGGCGTCGGACGACGGCTCGGCGGACCGCGCCCGGGACGGGCTCGGCGTCTGAGCCGGTATCCGTGCCTGCGCCTGTGCTTGCACCTGCGCCGGCATTCGTGCGCTTGACGCCTCCTGCAGCCTCACAGCGAGACCGCCTCGGCCGTGTCCGGTGACCACGCCGTCAGCGGGGTGAAGCCGCGGTGACCGCACGTTCCGAAGACGGTGAGTGCCCCACCGCCCGAGACCGAGGCGAGCTGCCACAGGCCCGTACGGCCCAGGCAGCGTGGGTCCACGGGGAGGGCCGCGTCGCCGGCTGCGTCGGCCAACTGCCAGCCGTCCGGGCCCGGTAGGGGCACGACATCGGACAGCACGACCGGCCAGGTATCCAGCCAGGGGTCCTCGCGCAGACCGTCGCCGTACGCCGCGAGGGCCTTCTCGACACCGGAACCCGGCGGTGCCGTGCCCGGAGCCGGAGGCGTGAACTGCTCGCCCAGGGCGGCGCGCAGCGGCCGCGACCCCGGGTAGAAGGTGAGCGCCGCGTCCAGCGAGAGACCTGTGGGCAGCGCCAGCGGTGGCGCGGCTCCGGCCGCGCCGTAGGAGAGCAGTAGAGCGGCCCGCCCCGAGCCCTCGCCGCGCAGCCAGATCCGTCGCGTGGTCAGCTTGCCGTCGCTGCTGTCCTGCTGGGCGAGCACCAACCACCGATCACGGACCGCCGCCTGCCCACCGGCCAGCAGATCCGCGGTGTCCGTCGTGAGGCCGACGCGTGCGTGGACCGTCGCCGCGAGCGGTTCCGGCAGCCCGGAGATGCCCAGGTACGCCCGAATCAGCAGATGCAGCAGCGCGCATTCCTCCAGCAGCCGGGCGGGCCAGCCCGCACCGGAGGATGGGATCGTGCCCAACTCCCGTACCCGGGCGGCCAGTCCGGCAGCCTTGGCATCCACCATGCGGGCGGCCGTCTCGTCCCAGGCCGCGTACCCGGCCCCGTCCGCGGCCGCCAGGCCGCCGTGCAGCAGGTCGATCAGCCGTTGCTCCAGCTCAGCGGCACCGGCCGCTATCCCCTCCGCTCGGAGCTCGGCCCGTCGCCTCGCCGCCGCCGGGTCGGCGCTCCTGCCCCCGCTGGCGGGGGCGGCGTCGGCAACCTTCTGCCCGGTACGCTGCCTGCGCCCTTCCAGCCACTGCCCGGCCCACTCCGGCGGGTCCTGCCCGTACGGCACGGTCGACGCACCCTCGGCCCACAGGAGCAACAGGCCCAGTGCGTGCTTGCAGGGGAACTTCCGGCTCGGGCAACTGCACTTGTAACCCGGTCCGGCAGCAGCTTGCGCGTCGTGGACCGCAACGACTGTCTGGTACGGCTTGCTGCCGCTCCCCTTGCACAACCCCCACACCGCCTCCCCGTTCGCCCCCGTCGCGGACCACGGTCCCGCCACACCGAGCCTGCTCCCTGCCTTGCGCGACGCGGCGTCAGGAGCCAGTGCCAGCACCTGCTCCACCGTCCAGCGCACCCCCTGCTGAGTCATGCCAACGACGCTACGGCTCCCCACTGACAATCGCCCCGGCCTGCAGTTTCTATGGGGGATGCCCGTTTTCCGCCTGCTGTCGCAACCGCTGAGGGGCCACAGCGGCGGGATGCCCGCAAGATCGCGTGTATGGGGGAGGCCCATGGGGGAGCAGACACCGAGGCTGTGCGGCGGCGGACGAAAGAAGGGTCGTCATTTTCGCGCCTTGCCCCGGCCCCCCTGCCCCCGGCAGTGGAGCGCCCGCACGGACTTCCGGTGTGTCCGAGTGAGCCTGCGGCGCATCCGGGGGAGGGCCCTGTGGCTGTGCTCGGTTGATTGTCAGTGGCGTGTTGCAGGGTTGATTTCGCAAGCGGTCCACGGGGCTTCGGGGTGGGCCGTACGCCGTGCGCAGTCATGCGCAGTCATGCGAAGAGGGGGAGACGTGACCGCGACCATCAGCGGGCCCATCAACGACCAGGCGCTCCGGCCGCACGCCGAGGACGCCTTCGCCGACGAGCTCAAGGCGCTCGTGGCGGCCGACGACCGTCCGCGTCCGGCGCGTTGGCGGATGTCGCCCTGGGCCGTCGCCACGTACCTGCTCGGCGGCACGCTGCCTGACGGTTCCGTGATCACGCCCAAGTACGTCGGCCCGCGGCGCATCGTGGAGGTCGCCGTCACCACCCTCGCAACGGACCGCGCCCTGCTGCTGCTCGGAGTCCCCGGTACCGCCAAGACCTGGGTGTCCGAGCATCTGGCCGCCGCCGTCAGCGGCGACTCCACACTGCTCGTCCAAGGGACCGCGGGGACGCCGGAGGAGGCGATCCGCTACGGGTGGAACTACGCCCGACTGCTCGCCAATGGCCCCAGCCGCGACGCGCTCGTACCCGGTCCCGTCATGCGGGCGATGGCGGAGGGCATGACCGCCCGGGTCGAGGAGCTCACCCGCATCCCGGCGGACGTCCAGGACACGCTGATCACCGTGCTGTCCGAGAAGACCCTGCCCATCCCGGAGTTGGGCCAAGAGGTACAGGCCGTCCGCGGGTTCAATCTCATCGCCACGGCCAACGACCGGGACCGCGGCGTCAACGAACTCTCCAGCGCGCTGCGCCGCCGGTTCAACACCGTGGTGCTGCCGCTGCCGGCCACTCCCGAGGCGGAGGTCGACATCGTGGCCCGCCGTGTGGACCAGATCGGCCGCTCGCTGGAACTTCCCGCCGCGCCGGACGGCACCGACGAGATCCGCCGCGTCGTCACGGTCTTCCGCGAACTCCGCGACGGGGTGACGGCGGACGGTCGTACGAAGCTCAAGTCGCCCTCCGGCACGCTGTCGACGGCGGAGGCGATCTCCGTGGTCACCAACGGGCTCGCCCTCGCAGCGCACTTCGGCGACGGTGTCCTGCGTCCGGCGGACATGGCGGCAGGCATCCTCGGCGCGGTGGTCCGCGACCCTGCCGCCGACCGCGTCATCTGGCAGGAGTACTTGGAAGCGGTGGTGCGCGAGCGCGACGGCTGGAAGGACTTCTACCGCGCCTGCCGCGAGGTGAGCGTATGAGCGGACAGGGACAGCCGCTGCTGCTCGGCGTACGGCACCACGGTCCCGGGTCCGCCCGGGCCGTCCGGGATGCGCTCGAGCAGCGCCGGCCGCGGGCCGTGCTGATCGAGGGCCCGCCGGAGGCGGACGCGCTCGTCTCGCTCGCGGCGGACGAGGGGATGCGGCCGCCGGTTGCGCTGCTGGCTCACGTGGCGGACGCCCCGGGGCGCGCGGCGTTCTGGCCGCTGGCCGAGTTCTCGCCGGAGTGGGTCGCGATCCGCTGGGCGTTGGCGCACGACGTCCCGGTCCGCTTCATCGACCTCCCCGCCGCGCTTACGCTCGCGCTGAGCGATGACGACGACGGTGGCGGCAGCCCGGGCCGGCCGGATCAGCTGGACCGGCCGGCCCGGCGCGACGGCCGGCCGGACCCGATGGCCGCGCCGGCGCCCGGGACTGGGCCTGATGCCCCGGGCATGGGCGGTCTCCCGAGTCCGGGTCGCCTCCCCGGTGCCCCAGGCCCGAGTGAAGTCCCGGGCGTGGGCGGTGCCGGTGTCCCAGGGCCGAGTGGTGTCCCGGGGCCAGGTGGTCTCGCCGGCTCCAGTGCTGCCCCGGGTGCGGGTGACCCGGCTCCGGGGGATTCCCCCCGCTCGGGTGGAGTTCCGGGCTCGGGTGGTCTTCCAGCCGTCGGTGTCTCTGGCCCGAGTGGTGTCCCGGGTGTGGGTGACCCTCCTGGCTCGGGTGGTGTCCCTTGCTCGGGTGCAGGTGGTCTCGCCGGCCCGGGTGGTGCCCCGGGTGCGGGTCACCCGGTTCCGGGTGGCGTTCTGGGCCCGGGTGGGGCGCCGGAGAGTGGCTCGGGAGCTTCTGCGGAGGACGGAGCCGGGGAGCGGCTGCGGATCGATCCGCTCGGTGTGCTCGCCGAGGCCGCGGGTTACGACGATCCGGAGCGCTGGTGGGAGGACGTTGTCGAGCACCGGATGCCCGGTCGGCCCGCCGACCGCACGCGCGGGGTCGTGAACTCCTCCACGGTCGCTGCGCGACATCGGCTCGGCCGCGCTGACGGTGACAGCGCTGTGGTGTCGTGCACCGGAACGGGAGCCGGTGGGGGCGGAGCCGTAGGGCAGGGGGACACCCGGGGGAAGCCGACGGCACAGCAAGATGCCGTGTCCGGGGGCACTGCTCCCACTGCCCCCACTGCCCCCGGCTCCGCCGGGAGCACACCCGTGCAGACGGAGTCCGAGGGCTCCGCGGGCCCGGCAGGCCACGGGGAGGAAGCTCTCGCCGCCTTCGAGGCCCTCGCGGAAGCGATGGGCGCGCTGCGCGAGACGTACGGGGACGGCGGGCACGAGCGGGACGCCGTGCGGGAAGCACACATGCGGCTGCGGATGCGCGACGCGCGGCGCGAGTTCGGGGACGAGTTCGCCGTCGTCTGCGGCGCCTGGCACGTACCGGCGCTGACCCGGCGGACCACCGCGACCGCGGACCGGCAGCTGCTCAAGGCACTGCCGAAGGCCAAGGTCGAACTCACCTGGGTGCCATGGACCCATCGTCGGCTCTCCCGGCACAGCGGCTACGGTGCCGGGATCGCCTCGCCCGGCTGGTACGGCCACTTGTTCCATGCCGCGGACCGCCCGATCGAGCGCTGGATGACGAAGGTCGCCGGCCTGCTCCGCGACGAGGGGCAACCCGTCTCCTCCGCCCATGTCATCGAGGCCGTACGGCTCGCCGAGACCCTCGCCACTATGCGCGGCCGCCCGCTCGCCGGGCTGGTGGAGACGACCGATGCGGTCCGCGCCGTGATGTGCGAGGGGTCCGACGTGCCGCTCGCGCTCGTCCAGGACCGGCTCGTCGTCGGCGATGTGCTCGGCGAGGTGCCTGATACGGCGCCGGCAGTGCCCTTGCAGCGTGACCTGACGCGCGTTCAGCGCCGGCTCCGGCTCAAACCCGAGGCGCTGGAGCGGGAGTTGGAACTCGACCTACGGAAGGACACCGACGCCCGGCGCAGCCTTCTGCTGCACCGGCTGCGGCTGCTCGGCGTCGACTGGGGCGAGCCCGTGCGCTCGCGCGACGGGCTCGGCACGTTCCGGGAGACCTGGAGGCTGGGCTGGGAGCCCGAGCTGTCGGTGCGGGTCGCCGAGGCCGGGGTATGGGGGACGACCGTACACGCCGCCGCCACAGTGAAGGCCGAGTCCCAGGCCGTCTCTGCCGGCTCCCTCGTCGACGTGACCGCGCTCGCCGAGCACTGCCTGCTCGCCGGGCTCCCGGACGCCCTCCCGGTCGTGATGCGGGTACTCGCCGACCGGGCCGCGCTGGACGCGGACGTCGGCCATCTCGCCCAGGCGCTTCCCTCCCTGGTCCGCTCGGTGCGGTACGGAGACGTGCGCGGTACGGACTCCGCCGCGCTCGCGGAGGTGGCGACGGGCCTGGCTGAGCGGGTGTTCGTCGGCCTCCCGCCCGCGTGCGTGGGTCTCGACGCCGACGGCGCCGCGGAGATGCGACGGCACATGGATTCCGTCCACAGCGCTGTCGGCCTGCTTGCCGGGTCCCGGGCCGCTGAGCAGGACAGCCAGCATGGTCCGCATGGCCCGCGCGACCCGCAGTCGTTCTCCTCCGGTACCGACGCTGCAGAGCTGTCCGGCCCCTTGGTCTCCGCAGCCGGGATGCGCGAGCGGTGGGCGGCGGTACTGCGAGCGCTCGCCCGCCGGGACACGGTGCCCGGCTCGATACGCGGACGGGCCGCCCGACTGCTGCTGGACGACGGGCGGCTCGCAGTGGATGAGGCGGCCCGATACATGGGCCTCGCCCTGTCGCCCGGCACCGCACCGGCCGAATCAGCCGCCTGGATCGAAGGGTTCGTCGGCGGCGGAAGGGGAGGCGGCATGCTGCTGGTCCACGACGAACGGCTGCTCGGACTTCTCGACGCCTGGCTGACCGGCGTCCCGGCCGACGCTTTCACCGACGTACTGCCGCTGCTCCGTCGTACGTTCGCGGTGTACGAGCCGGGCGTGCGGCGCACACTCGGTGAACTCGCCCGGCGCGGTCCAGCCGCGCCGGGCGCGGCGGCCACCGGCGCGGCCGGCGCGGCGGCGCCCGGCTTCGGATCCGGTCTCGACCCTGAGCGCGCCGCAGCTGTACTGCCGACGCTGCGCCTGCTGCTCGGACATGACGACAACGACCTCGCGGGGGTGGCGGGATGAGGGGAGAGAGCAGGCCGGCGGAGGAGGACGCGGCGGGGAGTGGGGGCGCGGGGGCGGCCGGGGGCAGGACAACTGTCCCGGCGGTGGGGCGTCCGTCGGCAGGCGACCCACCGTCGGGTGCTGCTACGCGTAGCGCGATGTCGGTCGGGCAGAGCTGGGGTGGCGCCGGGGCGGAGCCGGTGGGGCGTGTGTCGGCAGGCGACCAACTGTCCGGTGCCGTGCCCGGCCAGCCGCCCAGCGCAGCCGTGCCCGACCGGCTGTCCGATGCGGCTGCGCCCGACGGACTGTCCGGCGCAGTAGGGGGTCCCGGGTCGGACGACGGGTGGGGAAGCCACTCGGCGGCCGTCGGCGGTGAGGGTGAGGGTGAGGGCGAGGACGAGCGGTTGCGGCGGTGGCGGCTCGTGCTCGGCGGTGACTCCGGCGACGGCACCGGCCACGTACTCGGCGGGCGGGACGCGGCCATGGACCGTACTCTCGCAGCGCTCTACGGCGGTGGCAGCGGCAGCGACACCGCTGCCAGAGACCAGGAGAAGAGAGGCAGCCGTACCGCAGGGCTCGGCGGGTCCGCGCCCCAAGTGGCCCGCTGGCTCGGCGACATCCGGAGCTACTTCCCCACCTCCGTCGTCCAGATCATGCAGCGGGACGCCATCGACCGGCTCGGACTCTCCTCGCTCCTGCTGGAGCCCGAGATGCTCGAGGCCGTCGAGGCGGACGTCCATCTCGTCGGCACCCTGCTGTCTCTCAGCAAGGCAATGCCCGAGAGGACCAAGGAGACCGCCCGCGCCGTGGTGCGCAAGGTGGTCGAGGACCTGGAGAAGCGGCTGGCGGCCCGGACCCGGGCCACGCTCACCGGTGCGCTCGACCGCTCCGCCCGGATCAGCCGTCCCCGCCACCGGGACATCGACTGGGACCGCACCATCCGGGCCAACCTGAAGAACTACCTGCCCGATCACCGGACCGTCGTGCCCGAGCGGCTGATTGGCTACGGGCGGGCCGCGCAGGCGGTCAAGAAGGACGTCGTCCTGTGTGTCGACCAGTCCGGGTCGATGGCCCCATCGGTCGTCCACGCCTCCGTCTTCGGCGCGGTGCTCGCCTCGATGCGGTCGATCGCCACCCGCCTCGTCGTCTTCGACACCGCAGTCGTCGACCTCACCGATCAGCTGGACGACCCGGTGGACGTACTGTTCGGCACCCAGCTCGGCGGCGGCACCGACATCAACCGGGCCCTCGCTTACTGCCAGTCACAGATCACCCGGCCCGCGGACACCGTCGTCGTGCTCATCAGCGATCTCTACGAGGGCGGGATACGCGACGAGATGCTGAAGCGGGTCGCGGCGATGAAGGCTTCCGGCGTGCAGTTCGTGGCGCTGCTCGCGCTCTCCGACGAAGGCGCACCGGCGTACGACCGCGAGCACGCGGCGGCGCTTGCCGCCCTCGGCGCTCCGGCGTTCGCCTGCACACCCGACTTGTTCCCGGAGGTGATGGCAGCGGCGATCGAGAAGCGCCCGCTTCCGATACCGGATATGACCGCTCATCGTTGACACGGCCGCCGGTCGCCCGGCACGCGACCGTAGCGCCTGCGCTGCCGACGTACGGCCGATGACCCTGGTCAGCGGCCTGTCAGGGGCGCTGATGCGTCGGCCGGCCGCCGCCCGCAAGATCGTTGCCGGGACTCCGCACGACCGGCTGCCCGGCCTCCGGGAGACCGCTGGCCGGACCCGCAATACCGTTGTCCGGACCCGGCAGGATCGTTGTGCGGACACGCGGGGTCGCCGAGCGGCCACGCCGTCGCGATCTGTGACTGTAATCACCGCGTCCATGTGATCTGCGATTTAGGGACCCAGGTCCGACGGGGATAACCTGCGAGACGGACATGCCGCGTACCCGGCCATCGTGTGCGCCTCCGTTGTGACCGCGTCGTCACGCTGCCCGTAGCGGCACGCCCACGCAGACAACGAACCGCAATCACCACCACAGCGGTATTGAGACGCAAAGGGACGGACGCGCGTGGACCTGTTCGAGTACCAGGCGAGGGACCTCTTCGCCAAGCACGGTGTACCGGTGCTGGCCGGTGAAGTCATCGATACGCCTGAGGCGGCGAGCGAGGTGACCGAGCGTCTGGGCGGCCGTGCCGTCGTCAAGGCGCAGGTCAAGGTCGGCGGCCGTGGCAAGGCCGGTGGCGTGAAGCTGGCCTCCGACCCGGCCGATGCCGTCGAGAAGGCCGGCCAGATTCTGGGTATGGACATCAAGGGCCACACGGTCCAGAAGGTCATGCTCGCCGAAACCGCGGACATCGCGGAGGAGTACTACGTCTCCTTCCTGCTGGACCGCACCAACCGGACCTTCCTGGCCATGGCCTCCGTCGAGGGCGGCGTGGAGATCGAGGTCGTAGCCGAGGAGAACCCCGAGGCGCTCGCCAAGATCCCGGTGGACGCCATCGAGGGCGTGACCCCGGAGAAGGCCGCCGAGATCGTCGCCGCGGCGAAGTTCCCGGCCGACATCGCCGGCCAGATCGCCGATGTCCTTCAGCAGCTGTGGGTCGTCTTCATCAAGGAGGACGCCCTCCTCGTCGAGGTCAACCCGCTGATCAAATCCGGCGACGGCAAGATCATCGCGCTGGACGGCAAGGTGTCCCTGGACGAGAACGCCGAGTTCCGCCAGCCGCACCACGCCGATCTCGAGGACAAGGCGGCGGCCAACCCGCTCGAGGCCGCAGCCAAGGCCAAGGGCCTCAACTACGTCAAGCTGGACGGCGAGGTCGGCATCATCGGCAACGGCGCGGGTCTCGTCATGAGCACCCTCGACGTCGTCGCGTACGCCGGCGAGGCCCACAGCAACGTGAAGCCCGCCAACTTCCTCGACATCGGTGGCGGCGCCTCCGCCGAGGTGATGGCCAACGGCCTCGAGATCATTCTCGGGGACCCGGACGTCAAGTCCGTCTTCGTCAACGTCTTCGGCGGCATCACCGCCTGTGACGCGGTCGCCAACGGCATCGTCCAGGCTCTGGACCTCCTCAAGTCCAAGGGCGAGGACGTCACCAAGCCGCTGGTCGTGCGCCTCGACGGCAACAACGCGGAGCTGGGTCGCCAGATCCTGACCGACGCGAACCACCCGCTCGTATCGCAGGTGGACACCATGGACGGTGCGGCCGACCGCGCCGCCGAGCTGGCAGCGAAGTAAAGGAACGGGTCACCAACACCATGGCTATCTTCCTCACCAAGGAAAGCAAGGTCATCGTCCAGGGGATGACCGGCTCCGAGGGCCAGAAGCACACCCGCCGGATGCTCGCCTCCGGCACCAACATCGTCGGCGGCGTGAACCCGCGCAAGGCGGGCACGACCGTTGACTTCGACGGCACCGACGTACCGGTGTTCGGCTCCGTCAAGGAGTCCATCGACGCCACCGGCGCCGACGTCAGCGTCATCTTCGTGCCGCCGAAGTTCGCCAAGGACGCGGTCATCGAGGCGATCGACGCCGAGATCGGCCTGGCCGTCGTGATCACCGAGGGCATCGCGGTGCACGACACCGCCGCGTTCTGGGCGCACGCCGGGGCCAAGGGCAACAAGACCCGGATCATCGGCCCCAACTGCCCCGGTCTCATCACCCCGGGCCAGTCGAACGCCGGCATCATCCCGGCCGACATCACCACCTCCGGCCGCATCGGCCTGGTGTCGAAGTCCGGCACGCTGACGTACCAGATGATGTACGAGCTGCGTGACCTCGGCTTCTCGTCGGCCGTCGGCATCGGCGGTGACCCGATCATCGGCACCACGCACATCGACGCCCTGGCCGCCTTCGAGGCCGACCCCGACACCGACCTGATCGTGATGATCGGCGAGATCGGCGGCGACGCCGAGGAGCGGGCCGCGGACTTCATCAAGGCCAACGTCACCAAGCCGGTCGTCGGCTACGTGGCCGGTTTCACCGCGCCCGAGGGCAAGACCATGGGCCACGCCGGCGCCATCGTCTCCGGTTCGTCCGGCACCGCCCAGGCGAAGAAGGAGGCCCTCGAGGCCGCCGGTGTGAAGGTGGGCAAGACCCCGTCCGAGACGGCCCGCCTCGCGCGCGCCGCGCTCGTGGGCTGAATTCCCGGCTCCACACGGAGGCGTGGGCCCGTACCGGAAGGTAC
>NZ_JBEXKU010000096.1:0-23749 GCF_040609575.1 Streptomyces sp. NPDC004647
ACCGGCCGCCCCCAGGGGGCACAGCCGTGCTCGCACGTACTGCGCCCCGGGTCCATGAGCCCGGGCGTGGGAACCCGGCGTACGAACCCGGGCGTACGGATCTGACCCGGGCGTACGGACCTGCGTGTACGGATCTACTGCTGGGCGAGGAGACCGGTGCGCAGCCGTGCCAGCAGCCGCGACAGCAGCCGTGAGACGTGCATCTGGGAGATACCGAGTTCGGCGCCGATCTCCGCCTGCGTCATCTCCTCGCCGAAACGCATCGAGAGGATCTTCCGGTCCCGCGGGCTCAGTTCCTCGATGAGCGGCTGGAGCGCATGCCGGTTCTCCACGGCCTCCATGGCCGGGTCGATGCCGCCGACACGGTCCGCGTACGTACCGCCGCCGTTCTCGGCGCTCTCGTCGACCGGGACGTCGAGGGAGGTGGCGCTGTAGCCGTTGCTCGCGACGATGCCCTCGATGATGTCCTCGGTGCTCAGGCCAAGGTGCTCGGCCAGCTCGGCGGTCGTCGGAGCCCGGCCCAGGGTGCGCGCCATCTCGTCGGTCGCCTTGGCCAGCGACAGACGGAGCTCCTGCAGGCGCCGCGGCACGTGCACCGACCAGCTGGTGTCGCGGAAGAACCTTTTGATCTCGCCGACGATGTACGGCACGGCGAAGGTCGCGAACTCCACTTCGCGCGACAGGTCGAAGCGGTCGATCGCTTTGATGAGACCGATCGTGCCGACCTGGACGATGTCCTCCATCTCGTCGGAGCGGTTGCGGAAGCGGGCGGCCGCGAACCGGACCAGGGACAGATTGAGTTCGATGAGGGTGTTGCGCACGTACTGGTACTCGTACGTCCCCTCCTCCAGGGCAGCCAGGCGGTCGAGGAGGTTCTTCGACAGAGCACGGGCGTCCCCGGCAGCCATCCGGGCCGCGTCACCGGCCCGCGGCAGAGCTCCGACCGACAGCACGGCCGCTTGCGAGAAATCACTGGGCGAACGTTTGGCCGAACCTGTGGATGTCGCGGTGTCCACGTGTCCCTCCCCATGCCGTACCGCGTCGCTGAACCGAAACGCGTCTACCCGCAACCGACGTGTGCACACCTGCCGATGCGTGATCTGTACGCGATGGGTGATGCGTGCCGGCCGGCCTCGCCGAGGTGACTGCGCTCAGGCGAGGAGCGCGGCGAAGCCGTCCCGGCGGGCGAGGCGTTCGAGGTCGTCGAGAGCCTGGCGGGCCTGGGCCGCCGCGTGCGGGTCACGGTCCTCGAGACCGCTCTCCAGGAACTCGTCCTCGTCCAGGCGCAGGATCGCCGCCCGGTCGGCGGAGACCCACAGATCCAGATCCAGGTCCTCGACGACGAGCCCGGCCCGCTCCACCAGAGTGGGCCGCGTGACATCGCAGTACCAGCCCTTCAGCCGGCCGCCCGGATCGCGTACCTCTTTGACGGAGTACCAGCGATCACGCCAGTAGTGCTCGGTGAAGACGTCACCCTGTTCGAAACGGACGAACCCGAAGTCACGCGTCCGAGCACCGGCCCACGGGGCGCGCACCACGACATGCGTGCCGTCGTCGCGGTTCACCACCGCCGGGTACCGGACGTCGCCGCGCGGCCCCTTGACCAGCCGCACGGTGATGTCGTCGCCCGGAGTCAGCGTTCGGGTGACGTCCGTCCCGCTCATGCAGTCCTCACCTCGTGCGCGAAGGGAAATCGGCAGGCCGTGGCGTGTCCCGCCCTCGGGAGGGCTGCGTCGCCGGGCGGACTCCACCGTCGCTCACCGTCCGGTGCGGGCGCCACTCATTTCCGAAGGGTGAGTGCGGTCGAAGGCAGGGCGGAAAGGGGGCCGACCGTCACGCCGTGGTGTACGGCGGCGACAGCTCGAGCAGCCGGGTCCGGGATGCCTGCAGCCGCTGGGCGAGGATCTCCGCGACGGTCCGCATCACCACGACGCCGAGCGCGGTGTCCTCCTCGCACAGCGCCCGCACTTCGTCCCCGTCGAAGGCGTAGGCCCGGACCGGGCTCAGCGCCTCGGCCCCGAAGTCCCACTCGTACGGCGGGAACAGCCACGACCAGCCGAGCAGGTCGCCGGGGCCGAGGGTGGCGACGGTCGCGGCCCGCCGGTCGGCCAGTTGCAGGTCGAGGGTGACCGCGCCCGAGCGTATGATCCAGAATTCCCTCGCGGCCCCTCCCTCCTCGAAGATCCGTGCGTCCTGGGGGAAGGACACCTCGTGGGCCAACTCCATCAGACGATCGCGGACGCCCCTCGGCAGGGCCCGCAGTATCCGGGGCGCAGCAGTCATGGCCGAGAGCCTCCTCGCCTTGGACGCCCTGCCCAGGCGTCGCCGGGTCGACGTGGTCCTGGGAAAATTCCAGTCGACGTACTCCTGGTATTACTCCATTTGACCCACGATCGCCCACCCCCGGCATCCCGAGCCCGGAATACGTCGCAGGTCGCGCCGCCCGGGGGCCATCCCGCAACGGTCCGCGGGGCAGGCCGGCCAAGCCCGTTGCGAATGTGGATCTCGGCCGTGCGACCGCTCATGAGCGGCTCAGCACTCCATGCCGTTGCCCATCCGGCAACCTTTCGCCCGCCCCTGCTGACCGAGGTCGAGGCCCATCAGTCGGATCGCCGCCAAACCTCTCCACCATCTAATCAAATTTGACTAGAATCGTTGGCATGAGCGAGAAGACCATTCCGATCCTGCCGTGCCGCACCATCCAGCCCGTTCTCGACTTCTACACCGCCCTCGGGTTCGATGCGACGTTCCAGCAGACGAGCCCCAATCCGTACGCGGCCGTCGAACGCGGCGGCATCCAGCTCCAGTTCTTCGGGATGAAGCACTACGAACCGGTCGAGTCGTACAGCACGTGCTACATCCGGACTGATGACGTCGACGCACTGCACGAGGTCTTCCGGGCCGGACTCAAAGCAAGGTACGGGAGAGTCCCGACCCGCGGATTGCCGCGCATCGGGCCGCTGAAGGACACGTCGCACGGCATGCGGCAGTTCCTCATGACCGATCCGGGCGGCAACTGCATCCGCATCGGGCAGCAGATGAGCGAGGACCTGCACCACCGGCCCGCGCCCAAGGAAGCCTTCACCCGGGCCCTGCACCACGCGTCCCTCTTCGCGGACTCGAAGGATGACCCGGCGGGAGCCGCGAAGATCCTCGACCGGGTCCTGCGTCGTGAGGACAAGCGGCCCACGCCCGTGCAGCTGCTTCGCCTCCTGGTACTGCGTGCGGATGTCGCCGGGCGCCTCGGTGACGAAGAGACTGCGACGGCTGCGCTCGCCAAGGCTGCCGAGGTCCAGCTCACCGCCGAGGAGCGGGAGTCGGTGCACGACGACCTCACGCGTCTCGGGGAGCTGCGGGTCCAGGGCGTATTTCAAGAGTCTCGCCTGGCCCGCGACGTCCGGCACGCACTCCCCCACCCTTCGGCAGGGTGGGGGTACCCCCAGCGGTAGCAGGGGGGTGCCCCCAGCCGGGTTGTCGGGCTCGTCCGAGTACGCCCAGGACGAGGACGGACCTCACCGAACTCCGTCCGGGGGCACCCCCACCGCCTTGCGATCACACGCACCGGGCGCCGCGGACCCCGCCCTCCGGGCGGACGGCGCCGGATTCGCAACGGACCCTTGGACGCCTGCCGACAGGGCGGCCGCGGCGGTGCGCGCGAGGTCGTCGAGATAGCCGGGAGGCAGCGGGCCGCGCACCACGGCCAGGCGCCAGTAGAGCGGGCCGATGACCACATCCAGCGCGAACCGTGTGTCGGTCTCCGCGGGGAGTTCGCCACGCGTGGCGGCATTACGGATGATCTCTTCGCCGACGCTCTCCTGGATCTGGCTGAGCGATGCCCGGAGGGTCTGTGCGATGTCGGCGTTGCGGGCCGCCTCGGCCAGCAGGTCGGGGACGATCTGCGAGGCCAGCGGATGCCGCAGGGCCTGCGCCGTCGATTCCAGCAGCGCCCGCAGATCGCCGTGGAGGGTACCGGTGTCGGGAGCGGGCGCGTCCTGGACGGCGACGGCCGACACCACCTCGATCACCATCTGCAGCTTCGATGGCCAGCGGCGGTACACGGCCGTCTTGCCGACTCCGGCGCGCCGGGCCACGGCCTCGATGGACAGGCGCCCGTAGCCGGCCGCGGCGAGCTCCTGGAAGACCGCGGCCCGGATCGCCGCTGTGACGTCTTCCTGCAGCACGGCCGCCCCGGCAGGGGGGCGGCGTGGGAGCGGCTTGTCGGCTGTTGGCATGCGGCCACCCTACCGGGGATACGACGGGACGGTTGCGTCCCGTCGTCAATCTGCTCTACGTTCGCGTTACGACGAAACGGTTGCGTTCCGTCGTTCACTGGACCGTATTGCTCTCCCCTGCTCTCGACCTTTCGTTCTCAGGAGCCCGGATGAACCCCTCCCCCGCGGCGCTGGCCGCGCAGTACGGCCTGTCGGTGAGCGGCGCCCGGCCCGGTCTCGCGGAGTACGTCCGCAGGCTGTGGGGACGGCGGCATTTCGTCATCGCCTTCTCGGTGGCGAAGCTGCACGCCCAGTACAGCCGGGCCAGGCTGGGCCAGCTGTGGCAGGTGGCGACACCGCTGCTGAACGCGGCGGTCTACTACTTGATCTTCGGTCTGCTGCTCGACACGCGGCACGGTGTGGACGACTTCGTCCCGTTCCTGGTGACCGGGGTGTTCGTCTTCACCTTCACGCAGAGCTCCGTCCTGGCGGGCACCCGGGCGATCTCCGGGAATCTGGGGCTGGTGCGGGCCCTGCACTTCCCACGGGCCTCGCTCCCGGTCGCGTTCTGTCTCATGCAGGTGCAACAACTGCTCTACTCCCTGGGCGTGCTGGTCGCGATCGTGCTGGCGTGGGGCGAGGTGCCACGCTGGGAGTGGCTGCTGGCGGCGCCCGCACTGCTGCTGCAGTGCCTGTTCAACACGGGTCTGGCGATGGTGATGGCCCGGCTCGGCAGCAGGGTGCCGGACATGGCGCAGCTGATGCCGTTCGTCCTGCGCACCTGGATGTACGCGTCGGGCGTGATGTACAGCCTCGGCAGCGTCACCGGGAACCGGCACTTCCCCGGATTCGTACGGTGGCTGTTGGAGGTGAATCCCGCGGCGGTATACATCGATCTGATGCGGTTCGCTCTGATCGACAGTTTCCGGGAATCCGGAACGCTGCCGCCACATGTGTGGGCGCTGGCGGCGGGCTGGGCGCTGGTGATCGGCACCGGCGGATTCGTGTATTTCTGGAAGGCGGAGGAGACCTACGGCCGTGGCTGAGGACAACGGGTCGGAGGACAGGGGTCCTGCGGACCTGGGGGCGGGCGCGGAGCTCATTCCCACGGTGATCGCGGACGATCTGCACATTGTCTACCGAGTGCACGGCGGGCCCCGCGGAAAAGGCAGTGCGACGGCCGCGCTGTCGCGGATCGTCGGACGCGGGGATTCGTCGCACGTGCGGGAGGTGCACGCCGTCAAGGGGGTGACCTTCACCGCATACCGGGGCGAGGCGATCGGGCTGATCGGCTCGAACGGGTCCGGAAAGACCACCCTGCTGCGGGCCATCGCGGGATTGCTGCCCCCGGAACGAGGCGCGGTCTACACCGACGGTCAGCCGTCGCTGCTGGGCGTGAACGCGGCGCTGCTGAACGATCTGACCGGTGAGCGGAATGTGATCCTGGGCGGGCTGGCGATGGGAATGTCGCGCGAGGACATCCAGGAGAGGTACCAGCAGATCGTGGAATTCTCGGGGATCAATGAGAAGGGGGATTTCATCTCGCTGCCGATGCGGACGTACTCCTCGGGAATGGCGGCCAGGCTGCGCTTCTCGATCGCGGCGGCCAAGGACCACGACGTGCTGATGATCGACGAGGCCCTGGCCACCGGCGACCGGAAATTCCAGAAGCGGTCCGAGGAGCGGATCCGGGAGCTGCGCAAGGAGGCGGGGACCGTCTTCCTGGTCAGTCACAACATCAAGTCGGTCCGGGACACCTGCGACCGCGTGCTGTGGCTGGAGAAGGGCGAACTCGTCATGGACGGTGGTACGGACGAGGTCCTCAAGGCGTACGAGAAATCCACGTCCGACGGCTGAGGTCGCGAGGGCCGAAGGCCGGAGGTTCGGGTCCGGAGGCTGGGCTACGGAAGCTCAGGTACGGAAGCTCAGGTACGTAGCCTGAACCCTCAGGGCTGCGATCCGCACACAGCAGCCGCCGAGCGGATGAACCACGACTACCCCGGCACGCTGGAATTCCGCCACACGGGTACGGGTGGTAGGGATGAGGACCCATCGGAAGACGGCGTCCCGGGAGCAGCCGGCATGGAGTGGTTCACGGATTCCGACTACTGGCTGAGCCGACTGGTCTTCCAGCGGGCCCTGGCCGCCGTATATCTGATCGCCTTTCTGGCGGCCGTCAACCAGTTCCGTGCGCTGATCGGTGAGCGCGGGATGCTCCCGGTGCCGCACTTCGTCGGACAGGTCCCGTTCCGTCGGTCACCCAGCATCTTCCACTTCCACTACTCCGACCGGTTCTTCGCCGCCGTCGCGTGGACCGGCGCCGCCCTCTCCGCCGCCGTGCTGGCGGGCGCCGCCGACGCGGTTCCGCTGTGGGCCTCCATGCTGATGTGGGCGGCCCTGTGGCTGCTCTATCTGTCGGTCGTCAACGTCGGCCAGACCTGGTACAGCTTCGGATGGGAGTCCCTGCTGCTGGAGGCCGGCTTTCTCGCCGTCTTCCTGGGGAACGAACGCACCGCGCCCCCCGTCCTCGTGCTGTGGCTGCTGCGCTGGCTGCTGTTCCGCGTCGAGTTCGGAGCGGGCCTGATCAAGGTGCGCGGAGACCGCTGTTGGCGCGATCTGACCTGCCTCTACTACCACCATGAGACCCAGCCGATGCCGGGCCCGCTGAGCTGGTTCTTCCACCATCTGCCAAGGCCGCTGCACCGCGTGGAGACCGCCGCCAACCATGTCGCCCAGCTCGTCGTCCCGGTGGCGCTGTTCACCCCGCAGCCGGTGGCGAGCATCGCCGCGGCCGCCATCATCCTCACCCAGCTGTGGCTGGTCGCATCCGGCAACTTCGCGTGGCTGAACTGGCTGACGATCGTGCTCGCCCTCCCCGCGCTCGACGGCTCCCTGGCGGCCGACCTGCTGCCGCTGCCCGAACCGCCCGACCTCGCCGCCGCCCCCGTCTGGTTCGAGGTGGTGGTGATCGCGGCCACCGCCCTGGTCCTGGTGCTGAGCTACTGGCCCGCGCGCAATCTGCTCTCCCGGCAGCAGCAGATGAACCGCTCCTTCAATCCGCTCCACCTGGTCAACACCTACGGGGCGTTCGGCAGCATCAGCCGGACCCGCCGGGAGGTGGCCGTCGAGGGGACCGACGAGCCGGAGCTCACCCGGGACACCGTGTGGCGGGAGTACGGGTTCAAGGGCAAGCCGGGGGATACGAAGCGGCTGCCGCCCCAGGTGGCCCCGTACCATCTGCGGCTTGACTGGATGATGTGGTTCGCGGCGCTGTCCCCGGCCTACTCCGGGTCCTGGTTCCTGCCGTTCGTCGAGCGGCTGCTGGAGAACGACCGCGCCACGCTCAAGCTGCTGCGCTCCAACCCCTTCCCCGGCGCGCCGCCCACCCACATCCGCGCCCGGGTCTACGAGTACCGCTTCACCACTCCGGCGGAGCTGCGCGAGACCGGGGCCTGGTGGCACCGGACCCTGGTGGGCGAGTACCTCAATCCGGTGGCTCTGGAGAAGCCCTACCGCAGCTCCCGGTAGGCCCGTAGCGGTTGTCCCGTATTACTCACGCGTCATGCGATGGCCCGAACCTCACAGGCCGTTCGGGCGCTCGCACCACGCCATCGAGCACCCCGCCCACTTCCGGGACACGAACCAGGAATCCCGTCGCATGATCGCCACCTCGGGGGCAACCGGATGACCGGAGGTTGATGGCCATGGTCCCCCTGCTACTCGTTCTGCTTCTCGCCCTGGTTCTCTTCGGCGCCGGTTTCGCGCTCGAGGCGCTGTGGTGGATCGCCGTCATCGTGCCGGCGGTATGGCTCCTCGGATTCCTGATCCGTCCCGCGGCGACCGGCGGCCGCAGGAGCCGCTGGTACCGCTGGTGACGACGGCTGCCCGCCGTCCCGACCGGCTCCCGGTTTCCGGCCGGGGGCCGGTCCTGTACGTCCGGGCCCTCCGCCGGCTCGGCATGGGGCGGGTACGGCCGGCCGGCTGAACCGCACCGACAGGAGCGTGCTTCTCCGGCCCACCGGGTACCCGCAAGCACGGCGATTCCCTGGACGGAGAAAGGCGGTTGTACGACATGGCGGAGTTCCTCACCGACATCGAGACCATCAGGAGCCGGGCGCGCCTGGAGATCGACAAGGGGCCGGTGACGGACGCGTACGGCGCCGATCTGGACCGCGTCATCCTGGTGCTCAACGAGGCTCTGGCCACCGAGATCGTCTGCACGCTGCGCTACAAGCGGCACTACTTCACCGCCACGGGCCTGTACTCCGAGCCGGTCGCGGCAGAGTTCCTCGAGCACGCCCAGCAGGAGGAGGCGCACGCCGACAAGCTGGCACAGCGCATCGTCCAGCTCGGCGGTGAACCGGACTTCAACCCCGACACCCTGACCCGGCGGGCCCACGCCGAGTACGGTGCGAGCCCCGATCTGATCGAAATGATCAAGGAGGATCTGGTGGCGGAGCGCGTCGCGATCGCCGCCTACACCGAGATCGCCCAGTGGATCGGCAACGGCGACCCCACCACCCGCCGTATCTTCGAGGAGCTGCTGGCGCAGGAGGAGGAGCACGCGGACGACATGCGGGCCCTGCTGGAGCGGATTCCGCGCGACAAGCCAGGAGTCTGAGCACCGCCCGGCGGCGCGTACGAGATACGAGGTCGGACGAGTCGGACGCCCGAACGGCGTGCCGCCCGTGCCGTCCGTGCCGGAGCACGCTCCCTCCAACACCCTTCGCCCCCGCCGCCGCTGCTCCCTATGCGGATGCCGCCCTCGATGCGGATGCCGCCTTCGTGACGCGGATACCGCCGAGGCTCCTCATCACCCCCGGCGGCGGAGAGCGCGCCTGCGGCGGTGCAGGACCGCAGCCGAGCCGCACAGGATCAGCGAGCCGGCCCCGGCCGCGAGCCAGCCCGTGGCCGGGGAGCCGTGCGCTACGGCCACGGCCGCCGTCGCACGCTCCGCGACCGGAGGCGTACGGTCCGGCGCTGCGGACGTACGGGTCGGATGCACCTCACGCAGCGGCCCGGCGGCCCGCTGTGGGGCATGGAACCCGAGCGGCGCGACCGTGCCCCGGGGGGCGTGCAGGTACCCGACAGCGGTGACCTTGCCGGCGGCCGCGAAGCCCCAGTCGAGCAGTGAGCGGGCCTCGTGGTAAACGGCGTTGTACGTCCCGGACTGCGGATTCATCACCGTGGCGACCAGCGTGCGACCGCCGCGCCGGGCCGCCACGACGAGGGTGTTGCCCGCTCGGCTGGTGTAGCCGTTCTTCACCCCGATCAGCCCGCGGTACGGATTGACGCCCGGCGCGCCGACCAGAAGGCGGTTGGTGTTCTGAATCCGGAAGGATCCCTTCTCCTTGCCGTCGGCCGTCCTGCCGTTGGGGAACCGTGCCATGGCGGTGGAGCAATAGCGGGCGAAGTCGGCGTCGGCCAAGCCTGCGCGGGCGAACAGGCTCAGGTCGTACGCCGAGGAGACCTGGCCCGGCGCGTCGTAGCCGTCGGCGGAGACCACCCGGGTGTCGTTGGCCCCCAGCGCCTGCGCCTTGGCCCGCATCTGAGCGATCGTCGCGGGCATCGAACCGTTCATCGCGGCCAGCGCGTGTACGGCGTCGTTGCCGGAGCTGAGGAAGACCCCCCGCCACAGATCGGCGACCGTGTATCTCTTCCCGGGCCGTACGCCGACCTGGGAACTGCCCGCGCCGACTCCGGCGAGATCGGCCTCACTCACCGTACGCAGTTCCTTCGGCGGCAGCTTCGGCAGCACGGTCACCGCGAACAGGGTCTTCAGCGTGCTCGCCGGGGGGAGCTGCCGGTGCGCATCCTTGGCCGCGAGAACCCGCCCCGTACGCGCGTCGGAGATCATCCACGACCGGGCGGAGAGCCCTTGGGGGAGCTTGGGCGCGCCCGGTTGCGGCAGCACCTGCACCCCCGGGCGTCCCAGCCGCGGTCCGCCGGCCGCGGCGGGCGGCGGGGCGTGGCGCTGTCCCTCGCCGTCCGCGTACGCGGGCGCGGCGGGGCAGATGACCACCAGACATCCGGCGATGGCGGCGGCTGCGCCGATGCGCGTGTTCAGTCCAGGCTTTGTGTCCATATCTGCACCGTAGGAACGGTCCGCGACCGGTGCCGCGAGTTCCTGCTCCATCCGTGGGCGACGTCCGACGCGACGTCAGATCAGGTGCGATACCTCGTATCTGACGCTCTGTCGGTCACATGGGAGCCAGAAGGGGCTGTTCGCCGGAGGGCGCGGAATCGGCCACGCACCGGACGGCTCCGTCGACGACCGTTGTCAGCGGGGAGTCGACGAGGTGGATGGCCATGCCCACCGTCCGGCCGAGCTGCTCGGCCAGACCGCCGAGGAGCGCCCCGCCGCCGGTGAGTACCAGGCCGCGGCCGACGATGTCGTCCGCCACGCTCGCGGGGCAGTGCGCGATGACGCCGGCCACCGTGGCGGCGATCTTCTTGATCTCCGGTGCGACGACCGGCATCAGCTCGCCGACCGACATGATCGCGGTCTTCGGCAGGTCGCTGATACGGTCCCGGCCACGCACCGGCAGGCAGGCGTCCTGCCCTGCGGCCGCCGCCAGGCTGAGGCTGATCTTCGCCGCCTCGGCGGCCTCAGCGCTGAGGGCCAGGGTGTGCTCCCGCTGCAGATGACCGCCCAGTGCGGCCCCGAAGGCGTCACCCGCGACGGGCGTGGACGCCGCGGCCACCATGTTGCCGAAGGCGAAGGCGGCGACTTCGGTCGTACCGGCGCCGATGTCGACGACCATCGTGCCGGTGGCGTCCCAGACCGGCACCCCGGCGCCGATGGCGGCCAGCGTCGCCTTGGGGAGCAGATGGACCGAGCGGGCCCCGGCGAATTGGAAGGCCTCCTCGACGGCCCGCCTCTGCACCTCGGTGGCCTGGGCGGGTACGCCCGCCACGACCCGGGGCGGCAGCCAGGAGCGCATGCGTCCGCGGTGCTGCCGGCCGAGGGCGTGCCACAGCAGCCGGGTGGCGGCGTCGAAGTCGGTGATCACGCCACGCCGGATGGGCGCAATGGTCTCGATGGCCGGCGGCGTACGGCCCGCCATGCATTTGGCGGCATCGCCGACGGCGACGACCTTGCCGCTACGGGTGTCGACGGCCAGCGCGGACGCCCCGTCGAAGGAGGCGCCACGGGGGCCGCGCATCCGGGTGGAGGACGTACCGAGGTCAACTGCCAGGTGCGTGGCGCCGAGAGCCTGGGACAGAGGCATGGGATTCCTTTCACCACGGACGGTCTTCTGCGTCCAGGCTCCGCCTCCCGCGAGCGCGCGCCACGCGCACCACCCTCGGCACTACCTCGAAAGAGTGCGACGATCCGCTTGTCGTATCCGCCGTCCAGCCCCTCGGCAAAGGAGGCACCTCCCCGGGCAACAAGCCGGGGCCCCGGACCCTTTCGGTCCGGGAGCCCGCTTCTGCTCGGTTGCCGTTCCCGACGTTTCGGCCGCCCCCTCAGTTCTGCCGGGAGCGGCGGCGGGCGGCAAGGACGGAAGGTGCCGCGGCCTGCAACGCACTACCCGCAGCGAGCAACGGTCATGACCCCGCGGACAGCGCCTGTCCTCCTCCAGCCCATCCGGCCGGAAAGGCACACCGCTGTCGGCATACCCCCGGGGCCGAGCCCCTTCGAGCGGGCGCGGTGGCCCTATCACCCGATGAACACCCGTCATGTCTTTCAGGTGATGCCCGCCTGCCCCTTGGGCCGGGGCGCCCGCTGCCCGACACTGATCGCATGACGCAGCGCACGGAGCTCACGGGTCTGCTGGACCGGCTGGCCATCGACGAACTGATCACCGGTTACGCGAGGGCCGTCGACGACGGCGACTGGCCGGCCTATCGAGCCCTGTTCACCCCGGACGGGCGCGCCGACTACCGCTCCTCCGGAGGAATCGCGGGCGCCGCCGCCGAGGTCTCGGGATGGCTGGAGGAGAAGATGCGGCCGTTCCCCGTCCGCCAGCATCTGATCGTCAACCGGCAGGTGCGGATCGAGAGCCCGGACGGGTCCGCCGGGGACAATGCGGTACTTCGGGCGGACTACATCAACCCGATGCGGTTGGACGGCCCCGGGGCCGAGCAGCCGGGAGGCCCGGACTTCCACACCGGCGGCCGGTACACCTTCACGCTGCAGCGCACGGATGACGGATGGCGGGTGCGGGAGATCGTCGCGCAGGAGAAGTGGCGCCGCACGCCGACGGAAGGGCACTCGCAGCCCGGCTGACGGTGCACCGGTCCGTCCGCCCGCTCACCGGTTGCGCCCGTCGGCAGCATGCCGATAGATCGTCATATGAGTGCGAAGAACCGATGTATGTCCTTGGCCGCGGCCGTCGGGGTGCTCGGAGCCGCGCTCACAGCTGCCCGGATGGCCGAGCCCACCGACTCCGGGGCACCCGGCCCGCGAGCCGTACCCGAGCCCGCGTCACCGGCGCCCGCACCGACTGCCCGGCCGCTGTCCTTCGACTACGGCGACGGCGCGCTCACCGAGTCCATCGACACCCCACGCGCCGGGATCTGCTATCCGCTCGCCGGCCCAGGCGCGGCGGCGGCGACCGCTTTCCGCAACAACAGTGAGCTGCGGGCCCAGCTCCAGCCCTCACCAGGCTGCGGCGGGAGCCCGGGGCCGGTCCTGGACCCCGGGCAGAGCCTCGAGGACAGTCCGCCCAGCGCCGGCGTGGTGTTCACCGTCACCACGGGAAGGGCCCCGGACGGCTAGATGCTTCGATGGTGTGTACGAGGCGGCGCCGGTGCGGGTGAGTAGCGGGCCGGGAAGGTGACCGCAGGCGTCGGCGAGGCGTTGGTTGACTGTGACAGCAGTGCAACTTCGACCGGTCGCGGGGCGGCGCAGGCCGCTGGGCGGGCCGGAAGCAGAGGAACCCCCGTCGGCTGACGCGCCGATCTATACGGCCATGGTCGAACGCTGGACGTCCGCGGGCAGAGCGGTGCCCGGGCGCTACGACAATGAATGGATCAGCCTGGTGCGCCGCCCGCCCTGGCCGGGCCGCTGAGAACGGTCGTACGGCGCGTCGGGAACCCGTTCGGCCCTGTGGGGGCGGACGATCGGGGTGACGTCATTCGTACACAGGAGGGATTCATCGTGGCCACGACGCGCATCGCGCACACGGTCTGGGAGGGCAATCTGCTCGAGGGGACGGGCACCGTCACCTTCGACTCCTCCGGGATCGGGGACTACCCCGTTTCCTGGCCCTCGCGCGCCGAGCAGGCCAATGGGAAGACCAGTCCCGAGGAGTTGATCGCCGCGGCCCACTCCAGCTGCTTCTCGATGGCTCTGTCCAACGGCCTCGCCAAGGCCGGCACTCCCCCGACACAGCTGCAGACGCAGGCCGAGGTCACCTTCCAGCCGGGGACCGGCATCACCGGGATTCACCTCACGGTGCATGGACGGGTGCCAGGGCTGGACGAGGCCGCCTTCAACGCGGCCGCCGAGGACGCGAAGGCGAACTGCCCGGTGAGCCAGGCCCTCACCGGCACGACCATCACGCTCACCGCCAAGCTGGCCTGACCGCCGGAGACGACAGCGCCGCCGCCCGGTGGTCCGGGAGGCGGCGCTGTCGTCGGGAGAGCCGAGGGCAGGTCCCCGGTCAGAGGCTGACGCCCTTGTCGGCCAGATAGGACACCGGGTCGATGTCGGATCCGTACTCGGGGGTCTCGCGCACCTCGAAGTGCAGATGCGGACCACTGGATCGCCCGGTGTTGCCCGAGTATCCGAGCAAGTCCCCGGTCGTGACGCGCTCTCCCTTGCTGACAAAGATCTCCGAGAGGTGGGCGAAGAGCGCGTAGCGCCCGTCGTCCATCTGCACGATCACCATCTCGCCGTAGTCACCACCCGAGCCGACGCGGTGGACCGTACCCGAGCCGACGGCGCGCACCGGGGTGCCGACCGGCACGGCAAAGTCAATGCCGGTGTGGTGTCCGGCGATCCACTCGCCAGGGATTCCGTAGGGGGCCGATACGTCCGCGGTCCGTACGGGACTGGACCAGGAATCCGGCGAGCGCTCGAGAGGCCCCTCTTCGAACTGAGGCTCGGTCCCCTCCGCGGCCCCGGCATCAGGGCCCTCCGCGGACACCTCCTCGATCCCGCTCGCGGCCAAATCCTCGGGCTGCTCCTCGGGCTGCTCCTCGGATTGCTTCTCGTATGCCTCCACCGGTTCCGGCTCCCATGGGCCGTCGTCCTGGAGGGGCAGGCCGTAGTGGCGGGTGTCGGTACCGATCTGCTGTGCCGGGGGCTGCTCCCCGTCCCACGCCCAGGCGGTGGCCGTGGCGGGGACGATGCCCAGCACCCCTACGAGGCTGCCGCCCAGCAGGTGCCGGACCAGTCGGCGGTGCGGGACGGGGTGGTGTCCTCGGGGTATGTCTTCCGAACTCACAGGGTGTCCTTTCCGTACGGCGTCAGGTTCTGCGCTCGTGTACGGGCACGACCGGGCCGTCCGGATCGGCGGAGCGGGCCGTGACCGCGGTGGTTCAGGAGTTGCCGCTGTTCCGGCGGCGGATGGCGAGGACGGAAGCTGCCGCGGCCGCGGCCAGCAACGCGCTACCCGCGGCAACCGTCGTGGAATTCATCCCGGCAACACCCCCGCCCTCCCCAGCAGCCGAACCACCCGTGGGAGCAGACCGCCCCACCGTGAACTCACCCTCCACGGACTCCCCGCCCCGCGGACAACGCGTCGTCACCCGAAACCGCTGGCCCACTCGGGCGTCCGACACGACCTTCCCCGACCCCACAAAGTGCGAACGCCCCGTATCCCGCAGCGTCACCCTCCCCTCCAGCCCCGGAGACGTCGCCGTCACCTCCCTCGCCTCGCACCCGCCCCTCTGAACCAACGTCACATGGGCTCCCGCACTCGGCCTCGACGGGGTCACGGTCAAAGACCCCCGCTGCTGCGGATCACCCACAGCCGCCGACACCGGGCCGCCCACCACCGCCACAGCCAGAACACCCGCCGCTACGAAACGCGATCCCATACCCATCAAGAACTCCTCCGGCACGGATGCGGAACCTCGCCGCCCGCTGCCATCCCCGCGCCCACGCCACCCATCCCAACCCGACACACCGTCAAGCGCACGCGCCGCACCCCACGACCCCATCCACCCAACGGACCACCACCCCATCCCACCAATGCCTAGAAACACCAGGTGACACCCACCGCCCGCGGCGCGGATGGAATGGATCGCGCTTCGCCGCCTAACGGGTGAGCGAGGGACGGCGTGACCGGCGATCAGGTCCGCCGCGACGGGCGTGCGCTGCTGCAGAGACGTAGGAGGAGCGGTGTTCCCGGTCTGCCGGAGTGTGCTTCCGGGACGGCGCTGTGGATGCCTGCGGCGGGCGAGGCACCGCGGCGGGTACTGCCGGACGGTTGCGGCGCGCCCCGCGGGCGGTTGAGCCAGTGGCCTCGGTCGCCGGGCAGGACGGGCTCGGGGGGAGTCGCACCGGCCGCCCGACCGCCCTCGAGTACGTCCGAAGACACAGCAGGCCAGTCCCGGGGCTACGGATGCGGGTGGCGGCGCGGGTCCGCGCCGGGACTCCGTTCGTCCCGGCGCGGTGGCGGTGTCCGCGAACCACGCGCCTGTGGCGCGCGCCGTGAAGGCTCGGCCGACCTTCCGCTCGGTGAGCCGCTGTCGTAGGTGACTTCAGTCAGTCGGTGGGCAGCGGCGCGAAGAGGTCTACGGAGTTGCCGTCGGGGTCGAGGACGGCCGCGTAGCGCATGCCCCAGAAGGCGTTCCAGGGCTTCAAGTGCCCGGTGCATCCCGCGGCGAGGAGTTCGGCGTACGTGCGGTCGACGTCGGCGGGGTCGTCACAGGCGAAGGCGAGGCCGATGCGGTGGCCGCCC
This sequence comes from Streptomyces sp. NPDC004647, assembly GCF_040609575.1. Classification (NCBI taxonomy): domain Bacteria; kingdom Bacillati; phylum Actinomycetota; class Actinomycetes; order Kitasatosporales; family Streptomycetaceae; genus Streptomyces; species Streptomyces sp. NPDC004647. The sequence goes on from NZ_JBEXKU010000096.1 coordinate 16,070, forward strand.
TGCGGAGGCGTCCAGTCCGGATCGAAGGAGCGGATCGTGTCGACGGTGTCCCAGGCGATGCGGAGCCCGCCGGGCAGTGACGCCTCGACGTGCGGCTCGGCGTCGGCGCCGGCCGGGATGTCCAGGCCGAGCCGCCGGTAGAAGGCGAGTGATGCGGCCATGTCGGAGACAACGAGGCCGATGAGGTCGATGCGAGGTGGCATGGGGGCAGCGTAGGCAGCGGACGGGCGCAGCGGCGTGAACGAACCGAAGTCCTCCGGGAATACAAGGGGTCCGGACGGCTCCTGGAGGCGACCGCCGCGCAGTGGGCGCCACCGACGCACGTACGCGGCCTCGCGCCGCCCCCGTCCTCGGCGCCCGGCGGGCTGCCGAGGCCACCGCGACGCCCCCGGTCACGGCAACCGCGTGCCGGGAGCTTCGCCGCCTGCGGGCATACACGGCGTACGGCCATGTCCGGGCGTCCCGTACCCGGCCGTCCTTCGGCCGATGGCGGCGGTGTGCGCGGCTGCCGGCGGGCATGGAGGACCGCGCGGATCAGGACGAGGGACGGCGGTGACGAACCGGGGTCACCACAACGGACCGGGGTCGCCACATAGGTGAGCGGCAGCCGATGCCGGCTGCCGCTCCGGAAGGCGCAGAGAGAACCGGTGGGGTGGCCGGCTCCTTCCCGCCGGGTCACGTTTCGCGACGGGGCCTCATCGTGCCCGCTGCGACCAGCCCCAGCAGGCAGACGACTGCGCCGATGACGACGTTGTTCCAGATCATCCCGCTGTCAGGGAAACGGGTCACCACCCATGGTGAAATGATCAACCAGACGCCCATCAGGGCCATGGTCCAGCTCAGACCACCCAACCTCTCCGGTGCGGCAGCGAGCCCGATCCCCATCAGGGCGATGGCGATACCCAGGACGAGGTTGTTGAGGGTCAGCTCGGGCTGGGCGCCCGAAAAGTGCACCGTCCAGGGAGAGATGGCGCAGTACACACCGGCGAGGAACGCCAGTCCCTCGACGGCACTCGCACCCCGCCCGTGGAGCATCTCGGCGTACCGTTCCCGCATTTCATGCACATCAGGGTGACTCGAAAGATCACCTGGCCGGTGCGAGAGGTCGGCCATGCGACTCGCCTCCTTCAATCCGTGCCCTTTTGTCCGTACTGCCCGACATCGGGCGAGCAGTACCATTGTGCTCTTTCAGCCGGTTTATTGATAGATGTACTTCTGCTGGAAACTGCACTTCCGGGCGGGGCCGCCGCCGGCCTACGAAGAGGTGACATGGCATGCGCCCGCTTACACCGGGCGAGGCGCTCGCGCATACCCCGCGACCGCGAACCCACATGCCGGCAGCCGCGGATTCCGGGGGCCGCCCCTTGCGGCCATCGTGGGGCCGTCACCGCCCGCCGAACTGCTCCAGGAGCTCGTCCTTGCCGAACATGCGGGCCGTGTCCACAGCGGACGGGGTGCCCGCCGCAGGGTCGGCGCCGCCCGCCAGCAGCGCGCGGACCACCTCGTCCTCACCCTTGAAGACCGCGCCGGCCAGCGGCGTCTGGCCGCGGTCGTTCGCCCGGTCGGGGTCGGCGCCACGGCTCAGCAGAGCCTCCACCGCGCCGGCATGGCCGTGGTAGGCGGCGAGCATGACGAGCGAGTCGCCCTGGTCGTTGGTGAGGTTCGCCGGGACACCGGCGTCGACGTAGGCGGCGAGCGTGGCGGCGTCTCCCCTGCGCGCAAGGTCGAAGAGCTTGGTCGCCAACTCGACGACCTCGGGGTCGGGGCCCTCCCGACCTGCGGCATCTCCTGATTCAGGAGCACTCATCCGATGATCCGCCTTCCAGAGTCCGCGCCGTCCGGTTGATTCGACAGCGTACTGCGGCGCCCTCGCCACCAGCCGGGCCGCCCACGGCGAGGACCGACTCGGTGGGGCCGCCACTCGTCCGGGTCGCCGGCTGGACCAACCGAGGCTATTTCCATGACAAATCCCCCGTTCGCCCCCTTTCCGGCGTAGATACCTGGTGTGAAGCTGTATCAACTCATGGTGACCGCGAGCGTCCCCACCCCCACAGGAGAAACCCATGATTCTGTCCATCTCGGGCGTCGTGCTACTCGCCATCATCGTCTTCCTCTTCTTCCGCAAGGACGGGCTCAAGGCCTCCCACGCCGTGGCCTGCGCACTCTTCGGCTTCTTCCTCGCGGGCACCGCCCTCGCACCGAGCATCAAGGCCGGCAGCGCGAGCCTGGCGAGCCTGCTGGGCGGAATCAAGTTCTAGGCCGTCTCCGGGACAGGGCCTGAATCCGGCAACCGCCCCCGACACACCACCCTCAGGAGAAGCACGTGGCCCGGCGTCCGCTGCCCCGCATCCTCACCCCCTGTGCGCCCATCGCACGGGGCCGCCGCTTCGCACGCACAGCCGCCGGCAGCGCCACCGACGTCCTCCACCCGCTGATCGTCATCAGCCGCGGACTGCGCCGCCTCGCCGTCACCGGGCTGCGACGCTGGTCCGCGACGCCGAGGGACCGGCGCGGCCCGGCACTGTTCACGGCCGCGGCCGGACTGGCGGTGGTGGTCCTGATGCCGTACGGGCCGCTGCTCGGGCTGATCGTGCTGATGGGAGCCGGAGCCTGGGCGGGGTATGACCGCAATCCTGCCGGGACCGGGCCGGGGGAGGCCGAACTCGGGCGGCTCCGGGTGCTCTACGAAGCGCTGGTGCCCTACTTCTCCTCGGCCGACGACCCCACCCCGCTGTACGCCCACGGTGGCGACTGGCAGGAGGCCTTCCCGGACTACGAGTTCGACGACAGCGGGCGGCTCACCCGGTTGCGGCTGCGCTATCCGCCGTACTTCACCGACGGCGAGCCCGGCTCCCGGGCACGTATCGAGCAGCTTCTGCAGACCAAGTCCGGGCGCGGACGGGAGTACTTGTTCGAGTGGGAGGAGGAGGCCAACGAACTCCACCTGACCGTGCTCACGGCGCTGCTCACCGACCTCTGCGCGCAGCGCTTCGTCGTCGCACCCGGCGAGACGGTCCTCGGCTTCACCGACGCGGGCGGCGTGCAGCGCACGGTCCCGGTGAGGGCCGGCAACACGGCGCGCGACGCGCCGCCGGTGGTGTGGCGGACCGGGCCGCGTTCCACTGAGCCGCATCTGCTGGTGCTCGGCCGGCCTGGCAGCGGAACCACGACCCTGCTGCGCTCCATCGCCCTCCAGGCGCTGCACCATGACGGCGATGTGCTGGTGGTGGACGGCAGCAGTGCCGGTGAGTACGCGTTCCTGACCGGGCGGTCCGGTGTGCTCGCCGTCGAGTGCGGCCTCACCGGCGCCCTGGCGTCCCTGGAGTGGGCGGCTCACGAGACCGAGCGTCGGCTGATCTCCGCCAACCGCGCCCGCCGGAACGGCCGCCTGGCGCCGGTGGACACCCGCCGACAGCTGTGGATCATCCTCGACCGCCCGGCCGTTCTCAGCCATCTCGCCCGCGCCGAGGGCCGGACGGACCCGCAGCAAGTGCTGCAGATCCCCCTGCGGCACGGGCGGTCGGCGGGCGTCACGGTCGTCGTCGCCGACCAGTTCGACTGCGCCGAGGCGCTGACCGAGACCGTACGGTCGCACAGTCAGGCGCGCGTCGTCCTCGGAGCGGCCTCCGCGGAGCAGGTCCGGGGCGTGCTGGGCGTGCCGCCGCACACCACACCGGTTCCGGACATCCCCCCGGGGCGCGGCTACGCGCGGCTGGGCACGGGGGTGGTCCACCGGCTCCAGGTGCCGGCCACACCCGACCCGTACGACTCCGCGACGAGCGAGGCCCAACGGCGAGCCGTCTTGGAGCTGCTGCCGGAGCCCACGCAGATCGTCATGCCGCCCGCGCAGCCCGCGGCGGCGCACGCCGACGGCTGACGGCGCCGAGCGCGTTCCGCCACGCCCGGTCGCCGGAGGATGCTCCACCGCGTGACTCTCCGCCTGCCGCTGCGCGCGCCGCCCCACCGGACTCCGGCGGTCTGCCGGGCCTGTGAAGCCCGGCCTCCGGGAGGCCGTCGGAGCTCGAACGCTGGGTGGGCGGTGCGGGGCGGGCGCATCGGAAGGCGGTGCGCGGAAGCAGCTCTGCACCGCGGGGAATGCTCCTTCGCGTGACCCTTCGCGTGCGCCGCGCGCCCGTCCACCGGGCGCCGACGGCCTGCCGGACGCCTTGTGCAGACCGGCTTCCGTGAGTGACCCACGCCTTCGCCGGGCGGGCGTTACGGCCGTTGGAGATCGGGCCGGGGGGCGGCGCGGGCGGTCGCGTCGGAGGGCGGCAGGCGGAAGCAGCACTGCACCGCTGCGGGCGGGTGAACTCCGGCCTCGTGCCTGCCCGGCGGTACCGAACTGCGCGGCACCGCGCCCCCGGAGGGAGGTCAGGCGACCAGACTGCCGGGGGCGTCCGAGGCCGCGGGTGCTCCGGTCTCCACCAGGCGGGCCGCCGCGGCGAGCCGTGTGGCCGCTGTCTCGGCGAGTGCGCCGCCGACCGTGAAGGGCAGCCGTACGAATCCCTCGAAGGCGCCGTCCACGCCGAACCGGGGGCCGGAGGGGACACGTACGCCGAGGCGCTCCCCCGCTTCGGCGATCCGCGAGCCGGACAGGCCGCCGGTGCGGGCCCACAGTGTGAGCCCGCCGGGCGGAACGCTGAACTCCCAGTCGGGCAGGTGCCCGCGGAGGGCGGCGACGAGCGCGTCTCGGTTCTCCCGCGCCTGCGCCCGGCGGATGTCGACGGCCGCCTCCCAGCCGCCGTCGCGCAACAGCCAGGTCACGGCGAGCTGTTCGAGCACCGGCGAGCCGAGGTCGGTATAGGCCCGGGCCGCGACCAGGCTGCGGATCACATCGGGAGCCGCACGGACCCAGCCGATGCGCAGGCCCGCCCAGAACGCCTTGCTGGCCGAGCCGACGGTGACGACGGTGCTGCCCGAGGGATCGAAGGCCGAGACCGGGCGCGGCATTTCGGCGTCCGGATCCAGCCGCAGCTCCGACATGGTCTCGTCGGCGACGAGGACCGTACCGGCGGAGCGGGCGGCTGCCACGAGCTCCCGACGCTGTTCCTCGGTGGCCAGGGCGCCGGTGGGGTTGTGGAAGTCGGCCATGACATAGGCCATGCGCGGTGCGGCGTCGCGCAGCACCTGCCGCCACGCCGGGATGTCCCAGCCGCCGAGCCCGTCGGCCATGGCGACCGGTACGAGCCGGGCGCCCGCCTCGCGCATCAGCTGGAGGACATTGGCGTAGGACGGGGATTCCACGGCGACGCGCTCGCCCCGGGCGGCGAAGAGATGACAGGTGGCGGCGACCGCGCCCATCGCGCCGGTGGTGACCATGATCTGCTCGGGCATGGTCGGGATGCCGCGGGCGGTGTAGCGGTCGGCGAGGGCCTGGCGCAGCGCCGGGAGCCCGGCCGGGTAGTCGCCGTGGGTGTGGGCGTACGGCGGCAGCTCCTCCAGGGCGCCCTGCACGGCCCGGCTGAGCCAGGGCTCCGGTGCGGGCAGGGCGGCGCAGCCGAGGTCGATCATCGACTCGGCGGCGTCCGGCGGGAGCGGGTCGAGTCCGCGGGTCGGCAGGGGGCTGCCGGCCGGGACGGCGGTCCAACTGCCCGCCCCGCGCCGCGATTCGAGGAACCCCTCCGTGCGCAACGACTCGTACGCGGAGGCGACGGTGGTGCGGCTCAGGGCGAGTGCGGCGGCGAGTTCGCGCTCGGCGGGGAGCCGGGCGGCGACCGGGACCCGGCCTTCAAGGACGAGCAAGCGCACGCCGTCGGCGAGCGCGCGGTAGGCGGGCACCCGTCGGCCCACCGGGGTCTCACGTCCTGCCGCATGCTGGGATCGAAGCAGCCGGGCGAGTTGCGCGGCGCCGACTGCTGAAGTCCACTGACCCATGGTCTCCAGTCCACCTTCCCCGAATTGGCCATGGAAGCGTGGTGCTTCCCCGCCACAGAGTGGCACGGGTCAGGCCACTTTCACCACTGGGGAGGGTTCTTTGTCCGGATCACCAGGACCCCGGCGTCTCACCCGCCGGGTCGTCCAGCTGTACGCCGGGCTGGTGCTGTACGGCGTGAGCGCGGGACTGCAGTTGCGGGCCGGGCTGGGCCTCGGCCCGTGGGATGTGTTTCATCAGGGGGTGTCCGAGCACTCGGGGCTGTCGATCGGTGTGGTGTCGATCGTCGTCGGCGCCGTCGTGCTGCTGCTGTGGATTCCGCTGCGGCAGATGCCGGGACTGGGCACGGTGTCGAATGTCGTGGTGGTCGGGCTGGCGATGGACGCGACGCTGGCGCTCGCACCCGACGCGCACGGGCCGGCTCTGCGGATTCCGCTGCTGGTCTTCGCGATCGTGCTGAACGGCGCGGCGACCGGGCTCTATATCTCGGCGCGCTTCGGGCCGGGCCCGCGAGACGGCCTGATGACCGGTCTGCACCGGCGCACCGGCCGGTCGATCCGTCTGGTGCGCACCGGCATCGAGGTCTCTGTGCTGGCGACCGGGTTCCTGCTGGGCGGCTCGGTCGGAGTCGGCACGGTGGCGTACGCCCTGGGGATCGGCCCGCTGGCGCAGCTGTTCCTGCGGGTTTTCGCCATTCCCGCGGGGGACGGCGAGCATTCCCGGCTGGTGGCGCGCGGCGAGCGGGCCGAGGGTCACGCCGGTGGCGACCGGCGGACGGCCTCATGACGGGCCGCGCGGGAACCCGCGTACGGCGGCGCCGGCGCCGAGGGGTTCGCGGTGGTGCGTGGGCGGCGCCAACTGGCGCTTCCGCGGTCGCCGTTCCCGCATCCGTGTCGCGGGAAAAGCAGGCCGAGCACGGTTTTTGGCGTACGAGCCGAGTGACCGGGGTACGAGCCGACTGGGCCGATGACGTTCGGCCCGGTCCTCCGGCTCGCCAGGAGCCACCGGGGAAGCGATCGTCCTCCTGATGATGTTCTTCGCTGCGGGGTTCGCGCTGCCGGCGCGGGTGCCGGTGCGGGGCGCGGTGACGGCGGCGGGCAACCTCGTATCGGACCGGATTTAGGGTCTTGCGCCGAAGGCCGGTAGTGTACGCCCTTGACCTGCCGGACGGACCGTTACTGCGCGCTGAAGAAGAGGAAACGCTGGGTGACATCTGCTGCCAGATGTGACAAACCGGACGCTGGTGGGTACAACAAGGGGCGGCACGACGGGCGACGCATTGTCCCGGAACGGGAATCTTCACCGCCGACCGGACGTTGCACCGGATGACGACGACAGCGACACCTGTCCTGTGGGCGACAAGCCCGGGAGGCACGATTCATGAGTGAGCGAGCTCTCCGCGGCACGCGACTCGTGGTTACCAGCTACGAGACCGACCGCGGCATCGATCTGGCCCCGCGCCAGGCGGTGGAGTACGCATGCCAGAACGGACATCGATTTGAGATGCCGTTCTCGGTAGAGGCGGAAATTCCGCCGGAGTGGGAGTGCAGGGCCTGCGGCGCCCAGGCACTCCTGGTGGACGGCGAGGGCCCTGAGGAGAAGAAGGGCAAGCCCGCGCGTACGCACTGGGACATGCTCATGGAGCGGCGCACCCGCGAAGAACTGGAGGAGGTGCTGGCCGAGAGGCTGGCAGTTCTGCGCTCCGGTGCCATGAACATTGCCGTGCATCCGCGGGACAACCGCAAGTCCGCGTAAGCGGACGAATAGATCAACAGCACCGCCGCGGGGGGGGGGGCCCCCCCCCCCCC
>NZ_JBEXKU010000097.1:0-23536 GCF_040609575.1 Streptomyces sp. NPDC004647
GGGCGCCGGGGGGTCTCCCGCGGGGGGCGCCCCCCCCCCGGGGGGGGGGCGCCCCCCCCGACGGGTCCTCACAGGCCCTCGAGGGCTGTTACGCCTCGTCGGCCGGGGCCGGGACGGACGACGGGGACTGCTCCTCCGCCGCCACCGACTGCTTCGCCGCCTTCTTGGCCGCCGACTTCTTGGCCGTTGTCTTCTTGGTGGCGGCCTTCTTCGCCACGGCCTTCTTGGCGGTGGCCTTCTTGGCCGCCGGAGCCTTCTTCGCAGCGGTCTTGCGAGCCGCCTTCTTCACCGGGGCGGGGGCCTCGGCATCGGCCTCCGGAGCGGCTTCGGCCGCGGCCTCGGGCTGTGGCTGCTCCACCGACGCGCCGGAGGCCGAAACGACCATGACGGCCGAGTCCTCGGAACTCTTCGGCGCACCGGCCGGAGCAGTCGCCTTCCGGGTCGCCCGGCGGCGTGTACGGGCCGGGGCGGGCTCCGCAGCCGGCACCTCCGCCGCTGCCGGGGCCGCCTGGGCCTCGGGCTGCGGCTCGGGCTTCGTCTCCGGGACCGGAGTGACGACGACGGCCGCCTCCTCCGATGCCTTCGGCGAGCCCGCGGGCGCCGACGCCTTGCGGGACCCCCGGCGGCGCGTACGGGTGGGGGTACCTCCCATGCCCTTGAGGCCATGGGGGCGCGTCGCCGCCGCCTCTGCCTCGGCCGCGGTGCTGAACAGGTCCTCGTCCGGGGTGAAGGCCGGCTCCGGCAGCCGCATCGGCTCGGCGGTCTCGGCCGCGAGCTCGGCAACGGTCTCCGGCTCCAGGACCGGCTCCTCGTCCACGTGCTCGTGCGTGAGCTCGGGCTGCTGGCCGCCGCCCTTGCCCTTCCGCTTGCGCTTGCCGCCGCCCCCACCGCCGCCGACCGTGGCCGGCTGCTCCATGTGGACGATGACGCCGCGCCCGTTGCAGTGCACACAGGTCTCGGAGAACGACTCCAGCAGGCCCTGGCCGACCCGCTTGCGGGTCATCTGGACCAGGCCGAGCGAGGTGACCTCGGCGACCTGGTGCTTCGTACGGTCCCGGCCCAGGCACTCCAGCATCCGCCGCAGCACCAGGTCCCGGTTGGACTCCAGCACCATGTCGATGAAGTCGACCACGATGATGCCGCCGAGGTCGCGCAGCCGCAGCTGGCGCACGATCTCCTCGGCCGCCTCCAGGTTGTTCCTGGTGACCGTCTCCTCGAGGTTGCCGCCCTGGCCGGTGAACTTGCCGGTGTTGACGTCGATGACGATCATCGCTTCGGTCCGGTCGATCACCAACGAGCCGCCGCTGGGCAGCCAGACCTTGCGGTCCAGCGCCTTCATCAGCTGCTCGTCGATCCGGTACGTGGCGAAGACATCGACCTCCGACGTCCACCTCTGCAGCCGGTCGGAGAGGTCCGGAGCGACGTGCGAGACGTATCCGTGGATGGTCTCCCAGGCCTCGTCGCCACTGACGATGACCTTGGTGAAGTCCTCGTTGAAGATGTCGCGGACGACTCGGACCGTCAGGTCCGGCTCGCCGTAGAGCAGGGACGGCGCGTTGCCGCCCTTCGCGTTCCGCTGGATCTCCTCCCACTGCGCCTGCAGCCGCTGGACGTCACGCCGCAGCTCGTCCTCGCTCGCGCCCTCCGCGGCCGTACGGACGATGACGCCCGCGTCCTCGGGGACGATCTTCTTGAGGATCGACTTCAGACGCGCGCGCTCGGTGTCGGGGAGCTTGCGGCTGATGCCGGTCATCGAGCCCTCGGGCACATAGACCAGGTAGCGGCCGGGGAGGGAGACCTGGCTGGTCAGCCGGGCGCCCTTGTGGCCGATCGGGTCCTTGGTGACCTGCACGAGGACGGACTGGCCGGACTTCAGCGCGGTCTCGATACGGCGCGGCCCGTTGGCCATGCCCAGGGCCTCGAAGTTCACCTCACCGGCATAGAGGACGGCGTTGCGCCCCTTGCCGATGTCGACGAACGCGGCCTCCATGGACGGCAGCACGTTCTGGACCTTGCCCAGGTAGACGTTGCCGACGTAGCTGGTGGCCTGCTCCTTGTTGACGAAGTGCTCGACGAGGACATCGTCCTCCAGCACACCGATCTGGGTGCGGTCGCCGTTCTGGCGCACCACCATCACGCGCTCGACGGCCTCACGGCGGGCCAGGAACTCGGCCTCGGTGATGATCGGCACCCGGCGGCGGCCCTGCTCGCGGCCCTCGCGGCGGCGCTGCTTCTTCGCCTCCAGGCGGGTCGAGCCCTTGATGGACTGCACCTCGTCGGACGGCTCGGCCTTGGGGCGCGGCTCGCGGACCTTGACGACCGTACGCTCCGGGTCGTCGGCACCGGTCCCGGTTGCCGCGGGCTCGGCGCCGTCCCCGCTGCGACGCCGACGGCGACGGCGGCGACGGCTGCTGCTGGAGCCTCCGCCCGGGCCCTCCTCGTCCGCCCGGTCCTCGGCGTCGACGGATCGGTCCTGCTCGGACTCCTCGGTGTCGTCCTCGCCCTCGGACGTCTCATCGGCACCGTCGGCCGACTCGCCCCGGCGGCGGCGACGGCCGCCACGACGGCGACGGCGGGACGGGCGGTCGCCCGACTCGTCGTCGGTCTCGGCCCTGTCCTCGGCCTCGGCCTCGGCCTCGGTCTCCGGCTCGGCCTCGGCCCGCTCGGCGGCGGCCCGGGCGAGCTCGGGGGTGCTCTCCTCGGCCGCGGCACCGCGGCGGCGGCGACGGCGGGAGCCGGTGGTCGCCGCGGGCTGCGGCTCCTCCTCGGGCTCCTCGTCCCGGCTGCCCGCGGCCTCGGCGGCCGCAGCTGCGGCGGCGCTCTCCGGGGTCTGGAACATGGGCTCGGTGAAGACAGGCGCCTGGAACACGGCGGTCGGCGGCTGCGCGGCCTTCCTCCGGCGGCCGGCCGTCGGCGGAGCGGCGGGCTCCTCCGTCTCGCCGGCTTGGCCTGCCTTCTCGGCCTTCTGCTCGGCTACCGACTTCCGCGTCGCGCGGCGCCGGCTCCGCTCCGGCGGGGCATCCACCGCGTCGGCGACGGTGACCGGCTCGGCCTCCGCCTCCGCCTCCGCGTCGGCGTCGGTGGTCTCGGTCTCCGCCTCGGCAGCGGCCGCCTTACGGCCCGCGCGCCGACGCGTACGGCCACGGGGCGCCTCGTCCTCCTTGGAAGGAGCGGCCTCCGTCTCGGGCCGGCTGTCGGCAGTGGTCTCGGCGGCGGCCTCAGCAGCGGGCTCGCTCGGCGCGGCCGACTCCTCGGTCTCCCCGGCCTGCGGCGCGCCCTCGGGCGCGGTCACCTTGCGGGTGGCCCGGCGGCGGGTACGGCCGCGCGGCGCCTCATCACCGGACGCACTCGTCGCGCCGGTCTCGCCGGTCGCGGGCGGAGCGTCGGAAGCGGCATCAGCGGCCGCGGTGTCCTCCGCGGCAGGGGCGGGGGTCTCCTGCGCGGGCTCGGCGGCCTGCGGCGCACCCGCCGGAGCGGTCGCCTTACGGGCTGCCCGGCGGCGCGTACGGCCACGCGGCGCCTCGTCGTCACCGGACGCACCGGTCCCGGCCTCCGGGGAAGCCTCGGCACCGCCGGAAGCAGTCGGAGTGTCCTCGGCGGCACCGGCGGCAGCACCGGAAACGGTGCTCGTGTCACTCGGTGCCACGGCCTCGCTCACCGGCGGCGCACCCGCCGGAGCGGTCGCCTTACGGGTCGCACGGCGGCGCCGCGGGGGCGCGGGCTCCTCCGCCGGGGCCGCAGGGGCCACGTCCGCTTCGGCGACCGTCTCTTCTGGCGTCATCTCGTTCTCGTCGCGCGGCGTGGCAGCGGCACCGGGGCCGAAGCCCGGGCCCGCCGTCACGGTGTGTGCCGTGTCCGTGGCCTCGGCGGCGGACCCTGTGGCCGGTATGGCTGAAACGGCCGTGGCTTCCGTGCCCGCGCCGACCGGGGGGCCGGCCGGGCGGGAAGCCGCGCGGCGGCGGCGCGGCGGCAGGTTGTCGCTGGGACTGTTGCTGTTGTCTGAGCTGTCCCCGGCGGCGCCGTTGCGCGCCGCGTCCTGGGGCTCCATAGGCTCGAGCATGCGGGCGGTTCTCCCGTCACGCTCCCGGGCGCCGCGTCGAATTCCGGCCACGGTCCGCGTGATGTGCGCGGTGCCGTCGTCCGGGGCGCGGGCGCCACACGGGAGCTGTCGTCTCGCTCGCCGGAGCCTTATTCGCGGCACCGGCGAAAGTCTGCTGTCTCGGTGCGCCTGCCGGACCCGGGTGGCTCCCTGGTGCGTCGACGGCGCGTCGACGTGTCCTCAGTCCTCCAACGGCAGGGAGCGCGGCTCGCGTGCCCTGCCGACGGACGACCTACGCGGAACCTTCCGACGCCTTCGCGGCGGCAAGCCCGGCGGCCGTGGGTGGGGCGGCCGTGACTGCCTCGCGGTCGGGCGCGAGCGGGTCGGTCACCGTGCCGGACTCCTCGTCGAACAGCCCCTGCGCCAGCCTGGTCACCGCTGCGGGGACCGGCGGCGCCAGGTCGGCCGTAGCTCGGAGACCGGACAGGACGTCGTCGGGTCGTACGGCAGGTGTGGAATGCCGAACAACCAGCCGCAGTATCGCACAGGCCACCTCCCCGGGCCTATCAGGAGGCTCTTCGAGGGCCTCGAGGCGGACCACGGCGCCACGTGCGTCGAAGGTCCGCAACCCATTTTTCGTACGCCGCTCGACCTCCACGGTCTCCGCCGCGAGGAAGGCGGTGACGGCTCGCTCCGCCTCGGCGGATGGCACCCCGTCCAGCCTCAGCTCCCAGACGGAGGCCTCAAGCCGGTCGGCGAGCCCGGTGGTCCGGGCCTCGACGGCGGCGGTGATGTCCAGCCCGGCCGGAAGCGACTCGTCGAGCAGTTCCCGCAGCAGCTCCGGGTCCCGCCGCTCGGTGAGCGCGATCTCCAGGTACTCGGCCTCGCTGCCCGTGCCGGTGGGTGCGGCATTGGCGTACGAGACCTTGGGGTGCGGGGAGAATCCGGCCGAGTACGCCATGGGCACCTCGGCTCGGCGCAGCGCCCGCTCGAACGCGCGCTGGAAGTCGCGGTGACTGGTGAACCGGAGGCGGCCCCGCTTGGTGTAGCGCAGTCGGATGCGCTGCACCGCGGGTGCGGGCGGGGGGCCTTCGGGCTGTCGCTTGCCCAGTGTCGTTCAGTCCTTCGTGAGAGCGGTCGTCCTGTTGCCTAGAGTACGTGCCGGCCGGGCGACGGGTTCCCCGCAGGGACGCCGACCACGGCCCGGCGGTCCCGGCCGGGTGTCCCGGCGGAGACCGCCCGCGGCCCCGGACCGCGTCCGGGGGCCTTCAACGGCGGCGGGCGGGTCCCGTTACCCGACGACTTACTTGACGACGGACAGCGGCAGCAGCTTCTTGCCCGTCGGGCCGATCTGGATCTCGGTGTCCATCTGCGGGCAGACGCCGCAGTCGAAGCACGGGGTCCACCGGCAGTCCTCGACCTCGGTCTCGTCGAGCGAGTCCTGCCAGTCCTCCCAGAGCCAGTCCTTGTCGAGACCGGAGTCCAGGTGGTCCCAGGGCAGGACCTCCTCGTAGGTGCGCTCCCGGGTGGTGTACCAGTCGAGGTCGACGCCGAAGTGCGGCAGCGTCTTCTCCGCGCACTCCATCCAGAGGTCGTAGCTGAAGTGCTCACGCCAGCCGTCGAAGCGGCCGCCGGCCTCGTAGACGGCCCGGATGACCGCGCCCACGCGGCGGTCGCCCCGCGAGAGCAGGCCCTCGACGATGCCCGGCTTGCCGTCGTGGTAGCGGAATCCGATGGAACGGCCGTACTTCTTGTCGCCGCGGATCTTGTCCCGCAGCTTTCCCAGCCGGGCGTCGGTGTCCTCCGCGGAGAGCTGCGGCGCCCACTGGAAGGGGGTGTGCGGCTTGGGTACGAAGCCGCCGATGGAGACCGTGCAGCGGATGTCGTTCTTACCGGAGACCTCGCGGCCCTTGGCGATGACCTTGGTCGCCATGTCGCCGATCTGCAGCACGTCGTCATCGGTCTCGGTCGGCAGACCGCACATGAAGTACAGCTTCACCTGCCGCCAGCCGTTGCCGTACGCGGTGGCGACGGTGCGGATCAGGTCCTCCTCCGAGACCATCTTGTTGATGACCTTGCGGATGCGCTCGGAGCCGCCCTCGGGGGCGAAGGTGAGGCCCGACCGGCGGCCGTTGCGGGTCAGCTCGTTGGCGAGGTCGATGTTGAAGGCGTCGACACGGGTGGACGGGAGGGACAGGCCGATCTTGTCCTCCTCGTAGCGGTCGGCGAGGCCCTTGGCGATGTCGCCGATCTCGCTGTGGTCCGCGGAGGACAGCGACAGCAGCCCGACCTCCTCGAAACCGGTGGACTTCAGGCCCTTGTCGACCATGTCGCCGATACCGGTGATGCTCCGCTCGCGGACCGGGCGGGTGATCATGCCGGCCTGGCAGAAACGGCAGCCCCGGGTGCAGCCGCGGAAGATCTCCACGGACATCCGCTCGTGGACCGTCTCGGCCAGCGGGACCAGCGGCTGCTTCGGGTACGGCCACTCGTCGAGGTCCATGACGGTGTGCTTGGACACCCGCCACGGCACACCGGACCGGTTCGGCACGACGCGGCCGATCCGCCCGTCCGCGAGGTACTCCACGTCGTAGAACCTCGGTACGTACACGCTGCCGGTCTTGGCGAGTCGCAGCAGCAGCTCGTCCCGCCCGCCGGGCCGGCCCTCGGCCTTCCACGCGCGGATGATGTCGGTGATCTCCAGCACCGCCTGCTCACCGTCGCCGATGACCGCGCAATCGATGAAGTCCGCGACCGGCTCGGGGTTGAACGCCGCGTGACCGCCGGCGAGGATCACCGGGTGGTCCTCGGTGCGGTCCTTGGCCTCCATCGGGATGCCGGCCAGGTCGAGTGCCGTGAGCAGGTTGGTGTATCCCAGCTCGGTGGAGAAGGACACTCCGAGCACGTCGAAGGCGCCGACGGGGCGGTGGGCGTCGACGGTGAACTGCGGCACCCGGTGCTCGCGCATCAGTTCTTCGAGGTCCGGCCAGACGCTGTAGGTGCGCTCGGCGAGGACGCCCTCGCGCTCGTTCAGCACCTCGTAAAGGATCATGACGCCCTGGTTGGGCAGCCCGACCTCGTAGGCGTCGGGGTACATGAGCGACCAGCGCACATCGCAGGCGTCCCAGTCCTTGACGGTGGAGTTGAGCTCTCCGCCGACGTACTGGATCGGCTTCTGAACGTGCGGGAGAAGCGCTTCCAGGCGTGGGAAGACGGACTCGACAGGCATCGCGGCGTCTCTCATGAGCTGGCGGGGCCCCCGCCGAGGAGGCAGGAGAAGGATGACCATTCAGCGTACCGTGCGCCGGGGACTGCCTTCCCGGCATGGCGATCCGGCCTCCGGGACCGCCGCTGATCAGCCGCGCAGCGCGGCGCGGTACTTCTTCCTCGAGGCTTCCTTCCAGGCTTCGGGCAGCTCGTGCTCCCGGGCGGCCGCGCGCATCTCCTCGTGACCGAAGAGCACGCCGAAGGTGAAAGCGCTCTCGCCCGACGCCTGGGACTGCACGGCGAGGTCCCGCAGGGCGCCGCGGGCGACCACGCTGTCCTGGTGGTCGCCGAGCACGTCCTGCAGCGTCTTCATGTGCCTGACGAACCTCTTCGCCGGCTTGCCGATGGCCGGGCGGGCCGTTTCGGCGGCGTAGCGGACGCGCTTGGCCGCCTTACGGGCCTCGTGCATGGCGATGTCCCGCTCGGTGCCCTCCGCGGCGGACAGAGCCTTGTCCATCCGCCCGGACAGCCGCTTGAAGTCGCGGAGGATCGCGGCGGGGAGGACATCCGGCGGCTTGCTGCCCGCGCCGGGGAGCAGCGGAGGATCGGCGATCAGCACATCGAGGGTGTCGAGGAGGGCGAGGTAGCGCTCGCTGTCGAGGACGGTGGTGACCTGGTGGCGGGAGCCGCTGCGCTGGGCGTTCGACCAGGTACGGAGCCGGCCGCGGACGGGTCCGATGAGGAGGTTGTGGGGCAGTTCGCCCAGCCGCTCGTACAGCCGAGCGGTGAGCACCTCCCGGTCGCGGTCGACACCGAGTTCGGCGGCGAGCCATTTCAGCTCGTCGCTGACCGGGTCGGTCACGCCTCGGTCGAGGATCTTGCGGAAGGACTTGAAGGCGCTGCGCATCCGGCGGGTGGCGACGCGCATGCGGTGGACCGAGTCGGGCTCGTCACGGCGGACGGCGGGGTCGAGCTCGATGATCGCTGTGACCTGGACGCGCAGATAGCGCAGCAGGTGGTCACCCGCGGTCGGCCGGTCCGGCGGGGCCGTCGTCCTACCGGGCTTCGGCTTCTTTCCGCCCTTCTTTCCGCCCTTCTTCCCCGCGTTCTTTCCGTCCGCCTTCTCGGCCTTCTTCCCGGACGTCGCTGCTGCGGACTGCTCCGTGCCGGGCTTCTCCCCTGCCGCCGTCTCCGCTCCGGGGCGGGTCTCGGCGAGGGCCCTGGCCAGCTTGGAGGGACCGGCGGCACGCCGTATCCCGGCGCTGCGCAGGACCTGCTCGACCGCGTCGAGTATCCCGGGGTCGGCGCCCTGCGCGAGTTCGACTTCGATCTCGGTCCAGCGCGCTGTGGCGCCGGCGCCTTCGCCCGCGCCGCCGCTGAGCCGCTCGGCGATGACCACGTCGACGCTGACCTCGGCGAGCAGCGCATCGGAGGCGTCGAGAAGGTGGCGCAGGTCCCGCTCGGTCCGCAGCCGTACGACCGGTTCGAGCGGGGCGGTGCGGACCCGCGACCGTACGAGCCGAGCCAGCTCCCGTGGCAGCTCATCGGTGACCGGGGCGCGGATCTCCTCGCGCTCGTCCGGGCCGATGGGCAGCTTGAGGTGCCAGCCCTCGTCGTGCCCGCCGGTTCTGCGGCGCAGGGTGATGCCGTCCGCCGCGAGCCTCTCCCCCGGGGTGTCGTAATACGTGGCGCCGAGGGCGGTGACGCCCTTGTCGACCACGGTCGCGACCCCGGGGACACCCGTCAGGTCGGGCAGCCCGTTCTCGGTGGCCTCGTACTTGCGCTCGATCTCCCGCACCGGGTCCGCCATGTCATGAATCTAGCCGGAGGAGCCGGAGATATGCAGTGCGGGCGATATCCGCTAGGCGGATACGCGGCGCTGGACTCTGATGGACTGGAGCAGGCCGATGGCGATCCAGACGGCGAACATCGATGTGCCGCCGTAGCTGACGAAGGGCAGTGGCAGGCCCGCGACCGGCATGATGCCCAGCGTCATTCCGATGTTCTCGAAGGACTGGAAGGCGAACCAGGCGATGATCCCGGCGGCGACGACCGTGCCGTACAACTCGGTCGTGTCGCGGGCGATGCGGCAGGCGCGCCACAGGATGACACCGAGCAGCAGGATGATCAGGCCCGCGCCGAGGAATCCGAGTTCCTCCCCGGCGACGGTGAAGATGAAGTCGGTCTGCTGCTCGGGAACGAACTGTCCGGTGGTCTGGTGACCGTTGAACAGGCCCGTCCCGCTCAGGCCGCCCGAGCCGACGGCGATACGGGCCTGGTTGGTGTTGTAGCCGACGCCCGCCGGGTCGAGCTCGGGGTTGGCGAAGGCAGCGAACCGGTTGAGCTGGTAGTCGTCGAGGAGATGCAGCTGCCAGACGGCGATGGCGCCGGCCGCGCCGGTGGCGATCAGACCGATCACCCAGCGGTTGGACGCGCCGGAGGCGAGCAGCACCCCGAGCACGATCACCACGATCACCATCACCGAGCCGAGGTCCGGCATCAGCATGATGATCCCGATGGGCAGCGCGGCCAGGCCGAGGGCCTGGACGACAGTGCGGTGGTCGGGGTGCAGCCGGTCACCCGCGTCCACCCGCGCCGCCAGCAGCATCGCCATCCCGAGGATGATCGTGATCTTGGCGAACTCGGAGGGCTGGAGGGAGAATCCGCCGCCGATCTGGATCCACGCGTGCGATCCGTTGATGGTCGAGCCGAGCGGGGTGAGGACCGCGGCGGTGAGCACCACGGAGACGCCGTACAGCACGGGGACCGCGCCGCGCAGGGTGCGGTGGCCCAGCCACATCGTGCCGATCATCAGGGCGAGCCCGATACCGGTGTTGAGGGCGTGCCGGAACAGGAAGTAGTACTGGTCGCCCTGGTTGAGCTCGGTACGGTTGCGGGTCGCCGACCAGACGAGCAGTGAGCCGAGTACGGAGAGCAGTACTGCCGAGCCCAGCATGATCCAGTCGAGCCGGCGGAACAGCGAGTCGCGCGCGGTGAGCTTGGCCCAGGTGCCGAGCTCGGGGGTGTAACGCCGGATGGAGAAGCTGTTGTTCGGGCTGGTCACTAGTGCCTCCGCCGATCCAGGGCGGCCGCCAGCTCAACGGCTTCCGTCGAATTGGCAGGCTTCGGGGTCTCGTACGGCTTGACCGGCTGGGACTCGATCGTGCCGTCCCTCTCGACCTTCGGCAGCTCCTTCTGCGGCTCCGGCAGCAGGGCGCGCTCCTTGTCGATGCCGCCCTTCTCGTCGACCCCGTACAGCGCGTTGTAGATGTTGCGCACCGCGGGACCGGAGGCGCCGGAGCCGGTGCCGCCCTGCGAGATCGTCATGACGATCGAGTAGTCCTTGGTGTAGGTCGCGAACCAGGAGGTGGTCTGCTTGCCGTAGACCTCCGCCGTACCGGTCTTCGCGTGCATCTCGATCTTGTCCTGGGGCCAGCCGCCGAACCGCCAGGCGGCGGTGCCTCGGGTGGCGACACCGGCGAGCGCCTTGTCCATCTGCGAGAGGGTCTTCTTGCTCGTCGGCAGCTTGCCGTGCGTCTTGGGCCGGATCTGCTCGGTGTGCTTGCCGTCGGGGCTGATGACGGCCTTGCCCACGGTCGGGTCGTAGAGCGTTCCGCCGTTGCTGATCGCCGAGTAGATGGTCGCCATCTGGATCGGGGTGACGAGGGTGTCGCCCTGGCCGATGGCGTAGTTGACCGAGTCGTACGCGTGCAGCTTCATGCCCTCGAGGCAGCCCTCGCGGGCGAGCAGGGTGTCGAAGTCCTTCTTCTTGGGCCAGTTCTTGGCCTGTTCGCACCAGCCGTCCTTGTTGGCCTTCCAGAAGTTCTTCTTCCACTCCCGGTCGGGGACACGGCCGCTGACCTCGTTGGGGAGGTCGATGCCGGTCTCCTTGCCGAGGCCGAACTGGTGAGCGGTCTTGTAGAACCAGTCCTTGGGCTTCTTCTTCGGCTTGATGCCGCCGTCCTTCTTCCACTCCTGGTGCGAAAGGGCGTAGAAGACGGTGTCGCAGGAGACCTCGAGAGCGCGGCCCAGGTCGATGGAGCCGTGACTCTGCGACTCGAAGTTCTTGAAGACCTGTCCGCCGATGCTGTACGAGCTGCCGCAGTTGTAGCCGCCGTTGAAGTCGTAGCCCGCATTGACGGCGGCGGCGGTCGGGATCACCTTGAAGATCGAACCGGGGGCCGCCTGGCCCTGGATGGCCCGGTTGAGCAGCGGGTAGTTGGCCTTCTTGCTGGTCAGCCGCTTGTAGTCCTTGCCGTTGATACCGCCGACCCAGGCGTTCGGGTCGTAGTCGGGGTTGGAGGCCATCGCCACGACGCGCCCGGTCTTCGCTTCCATGACGACGACCGCGCCCGCGTCCGCCTCGTACGGACGGCTGGTGTTGCGGTCGATCTGCTTACGGGCTTCCTTCATCGCCCCATCCAGCTCCTTCTCCGCCAGGGACTGCACCCGGGCGTCGATGCTGGTGACCACACTCGAACCGGCCTCGGACTCGTCGCTCTTGTTCTGGCCGATGACGCGGCCGAGGTTGTCCACCTCGTAGCGGGTGACGCCGGCCTTGCCGCGCAGGTACTTGTCGTAACTGCGCTCGAGCCCGGAGCGGCCGATCTGGTCCGAGCGCAGCAGCGGGGAGCGGCTGTCCTTGGCCTGCTCGATCTCCTCGTCGGTGACGGGCGAGAGATACCCGAGGACCTGGGAGGTGTTGGCCTTCAGCGGCGCGGGGTAGCGGCGTACGGCGGTGGGCTCGGCAGTGATGCCGGGGAAGTCCTCGGCGCGCTCACGGATCTGCAGTGCCTGCTGGGTAGTGGCCTCGTCGGTGACCGGGATCGGCTGGTACGGCGAACCGTTCCAGCAGGGCTGGGGCGTCTTGGAGTCGCACAGCCGGACCTTTTCGCGGACGTCCTGCGGCTTCATGTCGAGAACCTCGGCGAGCCGGGTCAGCACCGCCTTGCCGTCGTCCTTCATCTTCAGCAGCTCGGTGCGGCTGGCCGAGACGACGAGGCGGGTCTCGTTGTCGGCGAGCGGCACTCCCCGCGCGTCGAGGATGGAACCGCGGGTGGCCGGCTGGACGACCTGCTGGACATGGTTGCTTGCGGCCTCGTGGGCGTATTCGTCGCCGTTGCGGATCTGGAGATACCAGAGGCGGCCGCCCAGGGTGAACAACAGCGAGAAGACCAGGATCTGGAGGGCGACCAGCCGGATGGTGATGCGCGAGGTCCGTCCGGTCTCGGGGATATTGCTCATAGCGCGGTGGGGGTCCCTCCCGGACGGAGTTTGGGGGAGCTTCCGTCGGCGTGGCGACTGACGGGCGGGGCAGGGCTCACAGTCGCTTGACCCCCTTGATGCGACCCACCTTGGACCTGACCGGGCGGCCGAGCATGCCGCCGCCGCGCTGGCCGCCGATGCGCCCGAGGCGTCCGGAGCGGCCCAGGCGACCGAAGCGGCCGCTCCGCACGCCGAGGAGACTGCCGGTCGTGCCGAAGCCCCGCAGGGCGTTGTCGGCTCCGGCCGTACCGCCCGCGGAATCGGTCATCGGGTCGTTGTCGGCACGGCGCGCCAGCGCCATGATCCCGGGCACCACGAAGGGCGCGAGCAGCAGGTCGTAGAGCGTTGCCGTGAAGATCAGCCGGGTGAGGCCGACCTGGCGTGCGGCGGTGTCGCCGACAAGGGCGCCCACGCCCGCGTACATCAGGGTGGTGATGACCGCGGCGGCCACGACGACGAGCAACGGTCCGGTGGCCGAGCGGAGCCGGCCGGTCTCGGGTTTGGCGAGGCCCGCGAGATAGCCGATGACGGCCAGCACGAGCGCGTACCGGCCCACCGCGTGGTCGGCGGGCGGCGCGAGGTCGGCCAGCAGGCCCGCGGAGAAGCCCACGAGAGCGCCGCCGACGTGGCCGTACACAAGGGCGAGGCCGAGTACGACGAGGAGCATCAGGTCGGGGACCGCGCCGGGCAGTTGCAGCCTGGCGAGGATGGTCACCTGGACGACGAGCGCTACGACCACGAGGGTGGCCGAGAGCAGCATCCGGTTGAAGCGCATGGTCAGCTCCTGGTGGGGCTCGCGTCGGGAGTCGGCTCGCCCGCGGCGGGAGTTGCCCCGTCCGCGGAGTCGGTCGGTTCACCCGAGGGGTCGGCGGAGCCATTGGCAGAGGGGGTGGCGGTGACCGTCACGGTGGGCGTCGGTCTGGGCTTCACCGGCGGCGGCAGCACCTTGTCACGCGGGTCCTTGCGCGGCGGCTGGACGACCACGCCGACGATGTCGAGCTTGGTGAAGCCGACGTACGGGCGGACCTGGAGCGTGCGGGTGAGGGCCCCGTTGGAGGGATCGACACGGACGACCTCGCCGACGGGCACGCCGGGTACAAAGGGCTTGTCGGCGCTCGAGCCGAAGGTGACCAGCCGGTCCCCCTTCTTCACCGTGGCCTTGCCGTTGAGGAGCTGGACGCGCAGCGGGCGGTCCCCCTGGCCGGTGGCGAAGCCGAGCTCGGCGGTCGTCTCCATGCGGGTGCCGACGGTGAAGTCCGGGTCGTTGGCGAGCAGGACGGTGGCGGTGGAGGGGCCGACGGTGGTGACCCGGCCGACCAGCCCGTCGCCGTTGAGCACGGTCATGTCGCGGGTGAGGCCGTCCTGTCTGCCGGCGTCGATGGTGACGGTCCAGGAGAAGCCCTGGGCTGCTCCTACGGCGATGACCTGCGCGCCCTTGATGCCGTACTGTCCGGCGCCCGCTGTCTTGAGCATCTTGTCCAACTCGCCTGCCCGGCCCTGGGTCCGGGCGTCGCTGCCGAGCTTGGCCTTGAGGGCGGCGTTCTCGCGCTCCAGCTTGCTGATCCGGTCGTGGCGACGGCCGGAGTCACGTACAGCACCGACGGCATTGCCGATCGGGTCGACGGCGGACGCCACGCCGTTCTCCACGGGCCCGAAGGCCGACGCGGCGGCCTGCCGGGCGCTGTCGAGCGGGGAGTCCTCGCCGCCTCGGATGTCCACCGTGATCAGTGCGAACGCGGTGGCGATCAGCAGCACCAGGAGCAGCCGGCTCTCTCGTGTGTCCCTCACGTGCGGCGGCCGTGCCTTCCTCGTCGGACCGGCGGCTGCGGGCCCGGCCGGTCGGGAATGTCATGCCTGAGTGTGAAATCGGGTGCGATTCAGGTGCCTTATTCTGCTATGCCGACGATCCGCCGCACGGATGACAGCCACCCGGGCGACGGATTCCGTCCGGGTCCATCATCTCCGCGGCTGGGAGTCCAGCACCTGCTGGAGCGCCTCGAACTCCTCGACGCACTTGCCGGAGCCCAACGCGACCGAGTCCAGCGGGTCCTCGGCGATATGGATCGGCATACCGGTCTCGCGGCGCAGCCGCTCGTCGAGGCCGCGCAGCAGCGCGCCACCGCCGGTGAGCACGATGCCGCGGTCCATCACATCGCCGGACAGCTCCGGCGGGCACTTGTCGAGCGTGGTCTTGACCGCGTCGACAATCGCGTTGACCGGCTCCTCCATGGCCTTGCGGACCTCGGCGGCGGCGATGACGACGGTCTTTGGCAGACCGCTGACCAGGTCACGACCGCGGATCTCGGTGTGCTCCTCCTCGTCCAGTTCGTACGCCGAGCCGATGGTGATCTTGATGTTCTCGGCCGTGCGCTCACCGAGGAGGAGGCTGTACTCCTTCTTGATGTGCTGGATGATCGCGTTGTCCAACTCGTCGCCGGCGACCCGGATCGACTGTGCCGTGACGATCCCGCCGAGCGAGATCACCGCGACCTCGGTGGTACCGCCGCCGATGTCCACCACCATGTTGCCGGTGGCCTCGTGGACCGGCAGGCCCGAGCCGATCGCGGCCGCCATCGGCTCCTCGATGATGTGCACCTGGCGGGCGCCGGCCTGGGTGGACGCCTCGATGACGGCGCGGCGCTCGACTCCGGTGATACCGGAGGGCACACACACCACGACCCGGGGGCGGGCCAGATAGCGGCGCTTGTGGATCTTCAGGATGAAGTAGCGCAGCATCCGCTCGGTGATCTCGAAGTCGGCGATGACGCCGTCCTTCAGCGGGCGGACCGCCACGATGTTGCCGGGGGTGCGGCCGATCATCTTCTTCGCTTCTGCACCGACCGCCAGGATTCCGCCGGTGTTGGTGTTGATGGCGACGACGGACGGCTCGTTGAGGACGATCCCGCGACCTCTGACGTACACCAGCGTGTTGGCGGTGCCGAGGTCGACAGCCATGTCACGGCCGATGAACGACATGTTGTTCCCCATGAGGATACGTCTGGCCTTCCCAGCTGGAGCGATGATGACTTATGCGTCGGCAGGGTGAGCGCTGTGAGTGTGGAGTTTCCCATCGTAGCCGCGCCGGATCGGACACGCCGCGAGGGTTACTCCGCCATTGTCAGCAGAACACGCGCCTACCCCCGTATTGGTGACGTCGTGTCGGAGTGACAGGTTCCCCCAATCGTCTCGCATATGCCAAGGGGCGATCGAATTAATTCGATCGCCCCAGGTCACAAGCGTATTACGGCTGACGAACCGTCAGGTAAAATGGGGGAAGAAAATCTTCAGCTCGCGCTCCGCGGACTGCTCCGAGTCCGACGCGTGGATGAGATTCTCCCGGACGATCGTGCCGAAGTCGCCCCGAATACTGCCCGGAGCGGCGGCGATCGGGTCGGTCGGGCCGGTCAGCATCCGTACCCCCTCGATGACCCGTTCACCCTCGACGACCAGCGCGACGACCGGGCCGGAGGACATGAACTCCACCAGCGGCTCGTAGAACGGCCGGCCGACGTGCTCGGCGTAGTGCTGCTCCAGCACCGGGCGGTCCAGGTCGCGCAGCTCCAGCGCCTTGATCTGCCAGCCGGCCTTGCGCTCGATGCGGCCGAGGATCTCACCGATCAGGCCGCGTCGTACGGCATCGGGCTTGAGAAGGACGAGCGTGCGCTGGCTCACGGTGCGGGCTCCTTTTGCTGTGATCTCCGGGGCGGTGGGAGGTGCGGCCGACGCCGCGGGCCCCGGGCACTGTGCGGGTGCGAAGAGGCTACATGGGTGAATGATGGCACCGTCACGCAGCGTCGGGCCCCTCCGTCGTCACGCAGACTCGGGGCCCTGCTCCGCCGCCGTGGCCGCGAACCGTTCCCTCGCCGCGTCGACCTTCCGCCCGTAGTGGACCGAGGCCCACCACAGGGCAGCGAAGCAGCCGCCCAGGAAGAACATCACCGGGACGACGAAGCCACTGGCGATCAGGCCGATCTGCAGCGCCCAGCCGATCGGCACCGCCCCTGGCCGGGACAGCATCCCGCAGAGCAGCACGCACACCACCATCGCGATGCCGCTGACCGTCCAGACCGTGGCCGTCGGCAGATCGGACATCTGCATGGCGACCAGACCGGCGAAGCCGATCACGAAGAACTCGCCGATGAGCGTGCTCGCACACAGCGTTCGCATCTCATGCCCTCCTGAGCAGCAGCCGGGCCTCGCCGACCGTGATCACGGAGCCGGTCACCAGCACACCCGCGCCGGAGTACTCGCTCTCCTCCTCGGACAGGGTGATCGCCGCCTCGAGGGCATCGTCGAGCCGTGGCTCGACCCCCACCCGCTCCTGGCCGAACACCTCGACCGCGAGCGCCGCCAGCTCGTCCACGTCCATCGCGCGATGGCTGGAATTCTGGGTCACCACGACCTCGGCGAAGAGCGGTTCGAGGGCCTCGAAGAAGCCCTTCATGTCCTTGTCGCCGCTGGCGCCGACCACCCCGATCAGCCGGCTGAAACCGAAGGTCTCGGTGATCGCCTCCGCCACGGCCCGCGCCCCGGCCGGGTTGTGCGCGGCGTCCAGGATGACCGTCGGGCTCTGCCGTACGACCTCCAGACGGCCCGGCGAGACCACCGAGGCGAACGCGGAGCGGACCGTATCGATGTCCAGGGTGCGGGCGTGCTGCGAGCCGATGCCGAAGAAGGCCTCGACCGCGGCCAGTGCCACCAACGCGTTGTGCGCCATGTGCGCACCGTGCAGCGGCAGAAAGACGTCCGGGTACTCGCCGCCCAGGCCGCGCAGCGTCAGCAACTGCCCGCCGACCGCGAGCTCCCGGGCGGAGATGCCGAACTCCATACCCTCACGGGCGACGGTGGCGTCCACCTCGACCGCGCGCTTGAGCATCACCTGCGCCGCATCCACCGGCTGCTGCGCGAGGACGACGGTGGCGCCCTGCTTGACGATGCCCGCCTTCTCCGTGGCGATCTCGCCGGGCGTGGGGCCCAGCCGGTCGGTGTGGTCCAGCGCGATCGGGGTCACCACGGCCACCTGGCCGTCGATCACATTGGTTGCGTCCCAGCTGCCGCCCATGCCGACCTCGACGACCGCCACATCGACCGGCGCGTCGGCGAAGGCCGCGTAGGCCATGGCCGTCAGCACCTCGAAGAAGGAGAGCCGGTGCTCCTGGCCGGCGTCGACCATCTCCACGTACGGCTGGATGTCGCGGTAGGCCTCGATGAACCCCTCGGCCGGGATCGGCGCACCGTCCAGGCTGATCCGCTCGGTCACCGACTGCACATGCGGACTGGTGTAGCGGCCGGTACGCAGCTCGAAGGCGGCCAGCAGAGCCTCGATCATCCTGGCGGTGCTGGTCTTGCCGTTGGTGCCGGTGATGTGGATGGAGGGGTACGAGCGCTGCGGCGAGCCGAGGACGTCCATCAGGGCCTCGATACGTACCAGCGACGGATCGAGTTGGGTCTCCGGCCAGCGCCCGGCCAGCTCTTTCTCGACCTCGCGCAGCGCGCGGTCGACCTCGGGGTCCTCCGGGCGGACGGGGATGCCGTCGCCCTGCGGCGGACCGGCCTGGGTGCGCAGGGTCCGGCTGCCGGCCTCGATCACCGCCAGATCGGGATCGCGCTCGGTCTCCGCGTCGACAATCTCGTCGAAAGTGTCGGGGTTGTCGGGGTCGTCGTTCTGGGGGCGCTTACTCACGCGCCCAGTCTACGGAGCCGGTGCGGCTGCATTGCGCCCGGCAGGGGGCGCTCCCCGCGATAGGGAGCCGATACGGAGTCACGGCTGGGGACACTCCCCCAGCTCGGGCCGGGGACCCCACCCAGCGGCAGCCGGAGGTGTACGACGCCGCCGGGCTGCCTGCTCCGCCGGGGTTCTCGGCCTTGCGGGTGCCTGGGCTGCCCGGCGACGCGGGGAGCCCGGGGCAGGTCCCCCTGTCCCGGGCGGCCGGGTTCGCCCGGCCGCCCGTGCCGGGCCGACCGGCCCGGGGGCGGAGGCCTACGCCTGCGGGAGCGCCGACAGCTGGGCGGTGATGCGCTCGATGTCCGCCTCCGCCGTCGCGAGCCGGGTGCGGATCTTCTCCTTGACCGGCTCCGGGGCCTTGGCCAGGAACGCCTCGTTGCCGAGCTTCGCAGTCGCCTGCGCCTTCTCCTTCTCGGCCGCGGCGAGGTCCTTGGCGAGCCGCTTGCGCTCGGCCTCGACATCGATCACGCCCGACAGGTCGAGGGCGACCGTAGCGCCCGCGACCGGCAGGGTCGCGGTGGCCGTGAAGCCCTCGCCCTCCGGCTGGAGGCGCAGCAGCTGCCGGATCGCGTCCTCGTGGGGCGCGAGCGCCGTACCGGACAGCTCCAGGTGGGCCGGGACCCGCTGGCCCGGCTGGAGGCCCTGGTCGGCGCGGAACCGGCGGACCTCGGTGACCACCTGCTGGACGGTCTCGATCTCCCGCTCGGCAGCCGTGTCACGGAAGCCGCTGTCGGCCGGCCAGTCGGCGATGACGGCCGACTCCTGAGCGGTGAGTGTGGTCCAGAGTGTGTCGGTGACGAACGGGACCACGGGGTGCAGCAGCCGCAGCGTGACGTCCAGCACCTCGCCGAGAACCCGGCGTGAGGCGTCCGCCGCGGGACCGCCCTTCTGGAAGGTGGTCTTGGACAGCTCGACGTACCAGTCGAAGACCTCGTCCCAGGCGAAGTGGAAGAGGGTCTCGCTGAGCTTGGAGAACTGGTAGTCGTCGTAGTACGCGTCCACCTCGGCGACCACGCTGTTCAGCCGGGAGAGGATCCAGCGGTCCTCGGCCCGCAGCTCCGAGGGGGACGGAAGTTCGCCCTCGACCGTTGCGCCGTTCATCAGCGCGAAGCGCGTCGCGTTCCAGATCTTGTTGGCGAAGTTCCGGGACGCCTGGACCCAGTCCTCGCCGATCGGCACGTCGACACCCGGGTTGGCACCGCGGGCCAGGGTGAAGCGGACGGCGTCGGAGCCGTACTTGTCCATCCAGTCCAGCGGGTTGACCGCGTTCCCGAAGGACTTCGACATCTTCTTGCCGAACTGGTCGCGGACCATGCCGTGCAGGGCGATGGTGTGGAACGGCGGTGTGCCGTCCATCGCGTAGATCCCGAACATCATCATCCGGGCGACCCAGAAGAAGAGAATGTCGTAGCCCGTGACCAGGACCGCGTTCGGGTAGAACTTCCCGAGCGTCTCGGTCTGCTGGGGCCAGCCGAGCGTGGAGAACGGCCACAGGCCGGAGGAGAACCAGGTGTCCAGGACGTCGCTGTCCTGGTGCCAGCCCTCGCCGCTCGGCGGCTGCTCGTCCGGGCCGACGCAGACGACCTCGCCGTCGGGCCCGTACCAGACCGGGATCCGGTGGCCCCACCACAGCTGCCGCGAGATGCACCAGTCGTGCAGGTTGTCGACCCAGCCGAAGTAGCGGGACTCCATCTCCTTGGGGTGGATCGCGACCTTGCCGTCGCGGACGGCGTCGCCCGCGGCCTGGGCGAGCGGGCCGACCTTGACCCACCACTGCATGGACAGCCGCGGCTCGATGGTGGTCTTGCAGCGCGAGCAGTGGCCGACGGAGTGGGTGTACGGGCGCTTCTCGTCGACGATCCGGCCCTCGGCACGCAGCGCGGCGACGATCGCCGACCGGGCCTCGAAGCGGTCGAGTCCCTGGAACGGCCCGTGTGCGGTGATGACTCCGCGCTCGTCGAGGACGGCGGGCGCCGGCAGGTCGTGCCGCCGGCCGATCTCGAAGTCGTTCGGGTCGTGGGCCGGGGTGACCTTGACGGCGCCGGTGCCGAACTCCGGGTCGACGTGCTCGTCCGCGACGACGGGGATACGGCGTCCGGTGAGCGGGAGTTCGATCTCGGTGCCGACGAGGTGCCGGTACCGCTCGTCCTCGGGGTGGACCGCGACCGCGGTGTCGCCGAGCATCGTCTCGGCGCGGGTCGTCGCGACGACGACGGAGCCCCCGTCACCGGCGGACGAGGTGTCGCCGTACCGGATCGAGACGAGTTCGCCCTCGTCGTCCTGGTACTCCACCTCGATGTCGGAGATGGCGGTCAGACAGCGCGGGCACCAGTTGATGATGCGCTCGGCGCGGTAGATCAGCTCGTCGTCGTAGAGCTTCTTGAAGATGGTCTGGACGGCCTGGGACAGGCCTTCGTCCATGGTGAACCGCTCGCGCGACCAGGCGACGCCGTCGCCGAGGCGCTTCATCTGTCCGGAGATCTGCCCGCCGGACTCGCCCTTCCACTTCCAGACCCGCTCGACGAACGCCTCACGGCCCAGGTCGTGACGGGACTTGCCCTCCTTGGCCAGTTCGCGCTCGACGACGTTCTGGGTGGCGATACCGGCGTGGTCCATGCCCGGCTGCCACAGCGTCTCGTAACCCTGCATCCGCTTACGGCGGGTGAGGGCGTCGATCAGCGTGTGCTCGAAAGCGTGGCCGAGGTGGAGGGAACCGGTGACGTTCGGCGGCGGGATGACGACGGTGTAGGGCTCTTTGTCGCTCTTCGCGTCCGCCTCGAAGTAGCCCCGCTCCACCCAGCGCTCGTACAGCTGCCCCTCTACATCGGCCGGCGTGTACTGGGTCGGCAGATCTGCTGCGGGCGGACTGGTCGGATTCACTGCCCCGTCGTGGGGGCGCTGGGTGTTGTCGGTCACGACGGTCAGTCTAAGGGCCTGGCGGGGGCTGTTACGAACCGCTTCTTCGGCGTCCGGCGCCCGCGGCGGGCGCTTCCGTGCCAGTCTGGGCAGGCGCCGCGGCACCGGCAACCCCCGGGCGCTCCCGGGGCCCGGAGCGAGTGATCCCAGCCGGGCGGGAGCAACATCCGACGCACCGCGAGATCGCGTGTCCGTATTCGGCAACTGTGCCGTTCCTGCCCCGTCGACAGTTTCCAACCTGTTGCAGCCCCGGGGTAAAGAGCGCGTAAGTCGTCCGAGAGGATGTGGCGCAACTGTCTTGCCAACGAGGGGATGCAATGAGCTACAACCAGCCGCCGCCGCAGCCGGGTCCGTACGGAGGGGGCGCACCCAACCCGTACGGCCAGGGCGGTGGGGCCGGGCAGCCGGGGAACGGGTACCCGCAGCAGCCGGGCGCGGGCCAGGTGCCGCCGCAACAGCAGGGCTACGGCTACCCCGGGCAAGGCCAGCCGCAGCAGCCCGGCCCGTACGGCCAGCAGCAGCAGCCCCTGTACGGCCAGCAGCAGCCCCCCGGTCCCTATGGTCAGCAGCAATCCCCTGGTCCCTACGGCGGGCCCGGCCAGCAGCCCCCGTACGGACAGATGCCGGGTATGCCCCCGCAGGGCAGCGGCATGGGCGGCGGCAACAAGAAGACCGGCCTCATCATCGGTGCGGTCGTGGCGATCGTCGCGATCGGCGCCGGTGTCTACTTCCTCGCCGGCGGCGGAGCGGAGGACGACGGCCCGCACAAGCTCACCACTCCGGCGACGGTGGCCTCGGACTTCAAGCGCCAGGGCGACGGCAGGGACGACTCGAGCATGAGCTCCGGTGACAAGAACGACCTCAAGCAGATTCCGGGGGTGTCCGACCCCCACCCGGTGCAGGCCGAGTACGCCTCCGCCGCCAAGAAGCAGATGCTGCTGACCGGTGTCTGGGGCGATGTCGAATCGCCGGAGCAGGTCGTCGACGCGATGTTCGTCGTGCTGGCGAAGTCCGCTTCGGAGGAGGCGGACAGCGACATCAAGCCGCTCGGCAGCCCGGAGACGTTCGAGCCCGATGGGCTCGGCGCCGCCGTCATGAAGTGCCAGAAGTTCCAGATCACCAACGACGACCCCAGCGCTCCGGTGAAGTCCGCCGAGCTGCCCGTGTGCATCTGGGGCGACTCCAGCACGGTCGGCGGGGTCATGACCATCGACCCGGTGGCCGCCATCGCAGGCAAGGCCGACCTCGGGGCCGCTGCGGAGACCGCCGCCAAGGTGCGGGGCGACGCCCGCGTCGCAATCAAGAAGTAGCCATCGCGAGAGGAACCCCATGAGTTACAACCAGCCGGGCCCGTACGGCGGCCAGCCGCCGCAGCAGCCCGGCCCGTATGGCGGCCAGCCGCAGCAGCCCGGCCCCTACGGCCAACCGCCGCAGCAGCCAGGCCCGTACGGCGGCCAGCCGCAGCAGCCGCAGGGCCAGCCCGGATACGGCTACCCCCAGCAGGCCCCGCAGGGCGTTCCGCCCCAGCCGGGCTACGGCTACCCGCAGCAGGGCCCGCCGCACCAGCCCGGCCCGTACGGCCAGCCACAGCAGCCCGGTTATGGCACCATGCCCCCGCCGCCCCCGCAGGGCCGCGGAAACGGCAAGGTGATCGGCATCATCGCGGGTGTCGTGGGCCTGGTCGTGATAGTCGGCGGCGCGATCGTCCTGCTGGGCGGCGGAGGAGGCGGCGACTACAAGCTGACCGCTCCCGAATCGGTGCTCGCCGGCAAGTACACCAAGGACGACAGCCAGAAGCTGCCGCAGTCCCAGAACGTCAGTGACCAGGGCATCGAGGACGGCAAGTCCGTCAGCGCGTCCTACAAGAGCGGCGACAGCCAGATGGCGTTCGCGGGCGCGTACGGCGATGTCACCGAACCTGAGACTGCGGTCGACAAGATTTTCACCGACGCCTTCAAGAACACCAACGCCACAGAGCAGAAACCGGCCGGGTTCGACGGCGACATCATGAAGTGCGGCGAGATGGACCTGGGCCTCTACAAGGCACCGGTGTGCGTGTGGGCCGACGACAGTACGGCCGCTGCGGCCATGCACATGCCGTCGGTCGAGGCCGGCCCCGATGCTCTCACTCAGAAGCCGTCGATCGAGGAGTGGGCGGAGACCACCGCGAAGCTCCGCAACGAAGTCCGCGTCAAGAAGTAGGTCCGGTACGTGGGCCGGTGAGGCATCGTCCTGCGGGAGTCCGCAGGAGTCGGCAACCCGCAACCCGCGCATACGAGAAGGGGGGCGCGCGCCCGGGACCAACGCGCCAACCAAAATAATAGACAAAAACAAAAAAGAAAAACGAAAAAAAACATAAGTAAAAAAATAAAAAAAGAAAGGAA
>NZ_JBEXKU010000098.1:0-23359 GCF_040609575.1 Streptomyces sp. NPDC004647
CCACTCTTTCCATACCCGCGGCTCTTCCTATCTGCGCCGGGCGTGTGGTCTGTACGTGAGCTGGCCTGCAGGTGAGCTGGCCCCTTCGCGCGCGGCGCGTCGGGCCGGTGGCCCGACCACCGGCCGGACGGGTGCCGCAGCCCACGGCAGCGCGCATCCTCCTGTTCGCGGCGCACGGCCGGGTGTGGCCGGGTGACCGGGGATGGCCGGGTGACCGGGTGTGGTGCCGGGGGTGGCCGGGGGTAACCGGGCGGCGGGGTGCAGCTGGCGCTGTGGCGGGTGGCCGGGTGCGGCGGATGGCCACGGCAGACGGCGGGCAGGTCGGCGCCCTGCCGCGGGACGAACGACGCGCCGGGCAGGGGTGCGCGGGCGTACGGCCCGAGCTGGTGCCTCACGGTCCGCGGACGCCCCGGGCCGGTGATCGCTGGTACCTGACGCGTACCATTCTGACCTGCTGGTCTGTGCAATCGGGTACCGGAGCAGTACCGTTTGCGGCATGCCCGCTCTCAACATTGACTTCAGCGACGAGGAGCTGAGCGAACTCCGCGAAGCCGCGCGGCAGCGCGGGGTCACGCTCAAGACCCTGGTCCGCGAAGCAGTCACGGACGACCTGGCGCAGCGCCGCGCCATGGCCGAGGCCTCCCAGGTCTTCCGGTCCTTCGTCAAGGAGAACGCCGACGCCTTCGACGCGGCGTTCCCGGATGACGCTCCCCCCGCCCGGCGGAACCGGCACGGGGCTGCCTGACACGTGGATCTGCTCATAGACATCCGCTGGCTGCTGGCCCGGCAGACGGAGATCCTCCCCAGCGACCCGGGCGTCGACGACTACTCCTCGCTGGCCGCCGCCGTCGCCCGGCACCGCGTCAACACGCCACGGCTGGGCGAGGAATCCGACGCCGCCTGGCGGGCTGCGGCCCTGCTGCACACCATCGTGCAGCTGCGCCCGCTGCCCTCCCGGAACGCCCTGTTCGCCTGCGGTATCGCCGTCGCCTACATGCACGCCTCCCACGAGGGCATCGACCCGCCGTACGGCGCGCTGATCGAGCTCGTCAAGGATCTCCAGTCCGCCGAATCCACGGTCTACGACGCGGCGGAACACATCCGTTCCTGGCGTATCTGACCCTGCCGAAAGGTTCCGCATGGCTGTCGAGACCGGCCACGACGACGGGCGGCTGCTGCTGCGCGCCGGGCGGGTCACCCTGCGCGAGCACACTGCCGAGGACGCCGCAGAGCTGATGGACTATCAGTCGTGCGGCCTGGTGTGGATCGACGGGGTCCCCGGGGCGGAGACCGCCGGCGCGGCCGGGATGACGGTACGGGCCGCGGTCGAGGGGCTGCACCGTCCGCCGTGGGGCATGTTCGCGATACTGCGGTCGCATGACCTCACGGCGCTGGGGACGATCGGCTTCCACGGCCCGCCGGACGATGGCGGCATGGTGGAGATCGGCTACGACCTGTCGGTGTCGGCGCGCGGCGCGGGCTGGGCTACCGACGCCGCACGGCTGCTGACGAGCTGGGCCCTGGGCGAGCCCGGGGTCGTTACGGTTCTGGCGACGACGCAGCCGGGGAACCTGCCGTCCCAGCGGGTCCTGGAGCGGACCGGCTTCACCCGGGTCGCGGACCGCGACCCGCTGTGGGCGTACGAGCTGACGGCCGCGACCGGTCCGGCCCCCACAGGGCAAATTCCCACCCAGGGCCTGGCTCCGGCTCCGGATCCGTTCAATGCCGGACGCCGCCACCCTCGGTTTCGACGACCCGGCCGCTGAGCCACCCGGCTCGCCCGCGGCGAGCCGCGCGATGGGTCGAGCCCGGCGGTCGCCCGCCACGCGCCGGGCGGCGTCCGCTCAGCCCGTCGCGCCCTGCAGCCGGTGCCGTACGGTCGACCCGGACCGGCCCTTGACCACCTCCAGCTGCGCGGGGATGCGCTGCCGCAGGTCCGCGACATGGCTGACGATGCCCACCGTGCGGTCCCGCTCGCGGAGCGAGTCCAGCGCGTCGAGCACCTCGTCCAGGGTCTGCTCGTCGAGACTGCCGAAGCCCTCGTCGATGAAGAGCGTGTCGAGCCGGGTCCCGCCCGCCTCGTCGGTGACCACGTCGGCCAGCCCGAGCGCGAGCGAGAGCGAGGCGAAGAAGGTCTCGCCGCCCGACAGGGTCGCGGTGTCACGCTCGCGGCCGGTCCAGGCGTCGATGACGTGCAGTCCGAGTCCCGAGCGGCCACGGCCGGATGTCCTGGCATCGGAGTGGACCAGGGTGTACCGCCCGGAGGACATGCTTCTCAGACGCACGCTCGCCGCTGCCGCGACCTGCTCGAGCCGGGCGGCAAGGACGTAGGACTCGAGCCGCATACGGAGTTCGTTTTCGGCGGAGGTTCCGGCGGCGAGTGCGGCCAGCCGGGCCACCCGGCCGTACCGCTCGCGCAGCGGGGCCAGCTGTCGTACGTCGTCGGCCGCCTCCGCCGACAGCCGGTCGAGGTCGGCGCAGCCGGCGCGGGCGGCGGCCTCGGCCGCCGAGGCGTCGCGCAGCCGCGTGGTGGCGGCCTCGACCGCGGCCCGGGCCGAGGCGGGTCGGGAGGGCGGCAGTCCGGCGGCGGCTCTGGCCTGCGGATCGGCGAGTTCCCTGGCGACGGCGGCCGTCTCGGCCTGCCACTGGTCGAGCCGCTGCTGCATCGCGCGCCGGTCCGGTTCGGCGAGTACGGCGTCGACGGCGGCCTGCGGCGTGTCGAACCGGGCGCGGTAGGCCGCGTCGGCGAGTCGCGCGTCGGCTTCCTTGAGCCGGCGGGCGGTCGCGTCGCCGTTCCGTACGGCTTCGGCGGCCTCGGCGAGGAGCGCGGTGAGCCGCTCGAGCCGGCCGGTCCGTTCGGCAACGCTCGCAGCGCCCCCGCGGGCCGCGGCCAACTCGGCTTCCACCTCGGCCAGTTCCCGGGTCAGCGCCTCGCGCCGGGAGGTACGGGCGGCCGTCCGGCGCCCGGCCTCCTGCTGCTCGGCGCGGCGCTGCTCGTACTCGCTCTCGGCGCGGGCCAAGGCCTCGCGGGCGGCATGCGCGTCGCGCGCGGCGTCCCGGGCCTCGGCGTAGGTCCGCCGCAACGTCTCGGCCGCGTCCCGCAGTCCGGACACGGGCTCACTGCCCGCCGCCGCCTCGGCCGCCGCGAGTGCTCCCCGCAGGGACTGCAGCCGGCTTTCGGCCTGTTCCCTTTCGGTGTCGGCCTGCTGGTAGGCGGCGAGGGCGGCCTCCTCAGTGGCCTGGTCGACATGGCCGGCGTCCGCGCGGGCGGGCGCGGGATGCTGGGTGCCGCCGCACACCGCGCAGGCCTCGCCGGGCCGGAGCCCGGCGGCCAGTTCGGCGGCGATGCCGCGCAGCCTGCGCTCCTTGAGGTCGAGCCACCGGTCGCGGGCGTCGGCGGCCTGCGTGCGGCGCCGCTGCCACTGCTCGTCGGCCTCGCCGATCCCGCCGGCGAGGTGGTCCCGGCGCTCGGCGGCTTCGAGCCTCTGGACGGCGGGGTCGATGCGGCCGCCGAGCTGTTCGGCGCGGGTGGCGGCCTCCCGGGCGGTTTCGATGCGCTGCTGGAGGCCGCTGCGCGCCGATGCCCATCCGGCGAGCCAGTCGTCGGCTTCCTGGAGCACCTCGTCGTCGGTGCGCGCGTCACGGTCGAGGTCGGCGCGCTCGGCGGCGATCCGGGCGGCCCGCTGCTCGCTGCGGTGGGCGGCGGTCAGCCCGCCCAGTTCCTCACGGAGTTCGCGCTCCAGGGCGGCGAGCCGCTCGGCGCCGGCCTCGGCGTACTCCTGCGGGAGCCGGTCGCGGCATTGCCGCAAAGCTTCGGCGGCCGCCCGGTGCTCGCGTTCCGCGGTGTCGCGCAGTTCGAGGGCGGGGGCGACGGCCTCGGCCGACCTGGCACGGTCCAGCCGCGCCCGCACCCGCTCGATCTCGCCGCTCCGGTCGGCGAGCCCGGCCGACCGGTGGCAGGCGTCGGCGTACGCGCCCTGGAGGCGGGCCAGTTCGCGCGCCTCGTCGCTCGTACGCTGGGCGTCGCGGTGCGCGGTCTCGGCGGCGCGGGCCGCCGCCACGGCCACGTCCAGCCGCTCGCGCGCGCTGCTGCGGGCGATGGCCGCCCACTCCAGGACGGCACCGGCCAGTCCCGGCTCCCCCGGGGTGAGGCGGGGCAGCGGATGGTCCCGGAGATCGGCGCAGTGCCCCGCGGCCTGGGCCATACGGTGGGCGATCGCGAGGAGCCGGTCGTCACCGCCGGTCACCTCCTTCTCCGCGGAACGGCGCAGCTCGGCGAGGCGCTCCTCGGCCGCGGCGAACCGGCGGGTGTCGAAGAGCCTGCCGAGCAGCCTGCCCCGGGCTTCCGCGTCGGCGCGCAGAAAGCGGGCGAACTCCCCCTGCGGGAGCAGGACCACCTGGCAGAACTGCTCCTTGCTCATGCCGAGGAGCCCGATAACCTCCTCACCGACCTCGTGGTGGGAGCGGCTCAGCGCCTCCCACTCGCCGTCCGGCCCCTCGCCGGTGCGCTCGCGCAGCCAGACCTGGGCCTTCTCCCGGGTGAAGCCGTCGCCCCGCCTCTTGGGGCGCGGCTGATCGGGGCGGCGGGTGATCTCCAACCGGCGCCCGCCGACGGTGAGATCGAGCTGGACCTCCGTGGGCGTGAGCGGGCCGGCGTGGTCGCTGCGCAGCGACTGGCCGCCCTGCCGGTCACCGGGCACCGTGCCGTACAGCGCGTAGCAGACGGCGTCCAGGACGGAGGTCTTGCCCGCGCCGGTGGCGCCGTGCAGCAGGAACAGCCCCGCGGCGGAGAGTTCTGCGAAGTCGACCTCCTGCGTTCCGGCGAAGGGGCCGAAGGCGGTGATCCGCAGCCGGTGGAGCCTCAACGGGCCGCCCCCTCACGCCCGCCCGCGTGAACCGGTGCGGCGCCGGCGCGTCCGTCCTCGAGCGCGCCCCGGAGCACTGCCCGCTCACTGTCGTCTGGGCCGCTGCCGCCGCGTACATGAGCCACGAAGTCCTCGGCGATCTGCTGGTCGGTACGGCCCCTGAGCCGCTGCGCGTACGAGGCGAGGGGGTCCTCGGCGTCCCGGTCGGGGGCGAAGGCGAGACTGAGGACGTGCGGGAAACGCTCGGCGAGCCGGGCCATCGGCTCGTACGGGCGCACGGCGTCGGTGAGGGTGGCCTCGACCCACGCCTCCTCGTACCGGGCGAGCCCGGGATCCTCCAGGAGGTCTTCGATGCGGCCCCGGATCCGGCCGAGCGGGCGCGGCACGGGGCAGTCGAGCCGCTCCGTCTCCAGCGCCCCGCCGGGCCCCAGTTCGATCAGCCACATGCTCTTGCGGTGATGGACTTCCGAGAAGGAGTAGGCGATCGGGGAACCGGAGTAGCGGATGCGGTCGCTGATGGTCTGGCAGCCGTGGAGGTGGCCGAGGGCGGCGTAGTCGACGCCGTCGAAGACGTCGGCGGGGACGGCCGCGACGCCGCCGACGGTGATGTCGCGCTCGCTGTCACTGGTGGCGGCGCCGGAGACGAAGGCGTGGGCGAGGACGACGGAGCGGGTGCCTGCCGGGCGGGCGGCGAGGTCGGCGCGCACCCGGTCCATGGCGGCGGCGAGCACGGCGGCGTGACCCGCCTTGGGGGCGCCCAACTCCTCACGGACAAGGGCGGGTTCGAGATACGGAAGGCCGTAGAGCGCGACTTCGCCGTGTTCGTCCGCCAGCACCACGGGCACCGCGCAGCCGGCCGGGTCGGTGCGCAGATGGATCCCCGAGCGCTCCATCAGCCCGGCGCCGACGCCGAGTCTGCGGGCGGAGTCGTGGTTCCCGGAGATCATGATGGTGGGCACGCCGAGGCCGGCGAGGCGGGTCAGCGCGCTGTCGTACAGCTCGACGGCGGCCAGCGGCGGCACGGCCCGGTCGTACACGTCACCCGCAACCAGCACGGCGTCGGCCCGCTGCTCCCGCACCGTTTCCACGAGGTGGTCGATGAACGCGGCCTGCGCGGGCAGGAGGTTCACGCGGTGGAAGGACCGGCCAAGATGCCAGTCGGACGTGTGCAGAATTCTCACAGCAACGCTCCGACCTGCATATTCACCCTTCTCCGCCCCAAATCCAGAACCGTACCAGCACGGGAACCACCCGCCGGCACCGACCACGTTAGCCCCCGCCGGCACCCCGTCCGTCACGGCTCTCAGATTTGCACCCGCCTCGGGGATGAGGTGGCCGTAGAGGCCGGGATCGGGATCGTGGAGCGCCCCAGCCGGAGCGATACAGCACCGTGTCGGGAGGGCGGGCGCGACGGATACCTGATGAGCGTCCGCCACAGGCGGCGTAGTCCTTGACTCAGGGCGAGCGGCCAAGCACGTCGTCGTGTGCGCTCCGCCCACCGAGGAGGTGCTTCCTGCCCCAGGCGCCGAGGGGGCTCAGTGCCTCGTTGAGGGAGACACCCAGCGGGGTAAGGGCATACGTGACGCGGCGCACCGCTCCCTCGAACCCCTCCTCCCGGACGACTACGCCATCGGTCTCCAACTCCCGCAGATGCGAGGTGAGGACCTTCTCGGTGACGCCGGGGATCCCGCGCCGCAGCTCACCGAACCGGCAGGGCCCCGCCTCCAGCGCCCACAGGATGAGTACCTTCCACTTACCGCCGACCACGTCGATCGCCGCGTCGATGCCACACACGTACGTGCCCCGCCTGGTCATGCACTCACCCTAAGGTAACCACCCACAAAAGAGTGCGTACTTGATCTCGGTCCGGGCGGATACGAGCCTGTTCGGCATGACCACCCAGAAAACTTCCAAGACCCCCGTCACCCTCCTCGGCCTCGGCGACATGGGCACCGCGCTCGGCCGCGCCTGGCTCGCCGCAGGACACCCGCTGACCGTGTGGAACCGCACGCCGGAAAAGGCCGGACCGCTGACAGGCAAGGGCGCCCGGGCGGTGGCGACCCCGGCCGAAGCGGTGGCCTCCGCCACCGGTCCCGTCATCCTCTGCCTGCTGGACGACGCCTCCGTGGGCGAGGCTTTGGACGGCACCGATCTGAACGGCAAGGACCTGGTCAACCTCACCACAGGCACCCCCGCCCAGGCCCGGCAGCGCGCCCGCTGGGCCGAGGAGCGCGGGGCTCGTTTCCTGGACGGCGGGATCATGGCCGTTCCCCCGATGATCGGCCGACCGGAGACCGGCGGCTACATTTTCTACAGCGGCGACCGCGACCTGTTCGAACGCCACCGCGAGGCGCTGGAGGCTCCCGCCGGCGTGAAGTTCGTCGGCGAGGACCCCAGCCACGCGGCGCTGCACGACATCGCCCTGCTCAGCGCGATGACCGGCATGTTCGCGGGCATCACCCACGCCTTCGCCCTGGTGCGCCCGGAGAAGGACCTCGACCAGGCCGGATTCGCCACCCTGCTCGCGGAATGGCTCGGCGCCATGGCCGGCACCACCCATGAGATCGCCGCCCAACTGGCGAGCGGCAACTACACCGAGGGCGTCACCTCCAACCTCGCCATGATGACGGCGGCCAACGACACCCTCCTGGCCACCGCGGACGACCAGTCCGTCGATCCTCGGCTTCTCACGCCCTATATGGAGCTGATGCGTCACCGGGTGGCCCAGGGCCACGGCGACGAGGGCCTGGCGGGCACGGTCACCCTGCTCAGCAGCGAGTGATGGTTCACGCCGGGTTCGGAGTGCCGCGTGACGGCGCCCCCCGGAACCCGGGCGTCATGCCGAGGCGGCGGCCGGCTCGCCCAGCGGGCCGCGGGGGCCGGGCACCGTCGTCGGCCGAGTGGTCAGGGTCCAGGTCGAGCTCGCCCAGGTCGACGGCCAGCTGCGACGCCGCCCGGTTCCGGATGGTGCTCACCGCCCGCTGACGTCGCACGGGCGGGCGTCAGCCCGGTAGTTCCCATGAGCGCGAAGGGTCATCGAGCCAGGCGTGCTGACCTTCCGGCGTGACGGTGAGCCCGAACCGGGTGTGGTCCGGCTTGCCCTGCTCCACCCACCACCGGTAGGCGGCCTCCACTTCGTCCCACAGCCG
Organism: Streptomyces sp. NPDC004647; assembly: GCF_040609575.1. Taxonomy (NCBI): domain Bacteria; kingdom Bacillati; phylum Actinomycetota; class Actinomycetes; order Kitasatosporales; family Streptomycetaceae; genus Streptomyces; species Streptomyces sp. NPDC004647. The sequence goes on from NZ_JBEXKU010000098.1 coordinate 8,015, forward strand.
GCGAGGCCCGGACTGCCAGACGTGAGCTTCCCTCTGCCCGTCCCGGAACATGACGGCCGCCCAGGACCGGTCGTCCAGCCCGTAGAACCACACGGGTCGGGCACCGTCGCGCTTGCCGGCAACGGCCTGAGAGCACGCTCGGACGCGGAGCCCCAGAGCGAACGGGACAGCGGTGTACCGCCCGGTGACCAGTTCGTCCTCAGTGATCGCCGTGGTGGACGTACCAGCGTCGTCCATCCCTCCCGCCACCATGTACGCGTCGTGCTCAGGTCGAGACAGCCGTTGTGCGCGCAGCTTCATGAACTCCACGGGGCGCGTGAAGTGCCCGGCCGCCACTCCCTCGCCCACGACCAGGCGGGCCACGGCGTCCGCGTTGGAGAAGTGGGTGCCCCACGGGGCGACGATGAGGCCGCTCTGCCGGGTCTGCTCGATCCACGCCCCAGGAATCTTCCGGAGTCCGACGGTAGCCAGGATCCGGTCATAGGGCGCAGCGCCCGCGTGGCCCTCGAAGCCGTCCCCCACGACAACCTCGGGGTACAGCCCGGCTGCGCAGAGCCGTTCGCGGGCCCGCCGCGACACGGATTCATCGACCTCGATCGTGGTGACGAGTCCGCGTCCGCAGCGGTGGGCCAGGGCCCCGGACGTCTCGCCCGTGCCGGTGCCCACGTCGAGCACCCGCATGCCCTTCTCCGCCTCCAGGGTCTGGAGCAGCGCGTACACGACGGAAGGCATGGACGAAGAGCTGCTGGACACCTTGCCCGGCTCGGTTCCGGCGTGCTTGCCGTCGTCCCACTGCGTCACGATGGGGACGTTGCTGTCCGCCGCGGCATACCAAGCAACAGGGTCGGCGGTCCGGTCCACCGGGACGCTCGCCCCCTGGTCCATGTCGAAGGGCCACATCAGGTCAGGCAGGAAGGCGGCTCGGTCAACGGCCGCGAATGTCGGAGCCCAGTCCGGCGTCATCGATTGCGTCTCAAGGAGGACGCGCCCCAGCTCCTTGCGGCTGGGGCGGTCCACCTGCGCGGCGTTGAGCGTCACTTGCGGTGCGTCCCGTCGCCGGGCGGGGTGCCACCATCGGGAGACGGGGGCTCCTGGGGCGGTGTCCAGGGGGTGCCGGGGTGACCGTCGCCCCCGTCGCCTCCGCCATCGACAGCGGTGTCCGTCCATACGTTCCTCATGTCGCGCTCCTCTCGCTCCGAGCGGTGCCCGTGATGCGCGGGCCCCCGTCCGGGGACGGCGGCTCCGGGGGAACCGGCCACGGCTGGCCGGGAGTCGTGTTGAGCGTATGCAGCATTGCCGCTCTCACCTTCATTCTGTTGACTGGTGCCCGCACTTGCTACCCGCTCCGGGCGCCGACCGTCCTCACCAAAGGCACAGCCGGTACGGGAGTTGTGAGGTCCGCCCTGGACGGGGAGGGGGATCCACTGCTCGCCGGATGTGTCGGCGAGCCTCGTCCAGGACGGACCCGTCTATGAAGGGGATCCCGCGAAGACCAGGCCAATGACCAGACCGCACGCCGAGCTGACGCCGATAATGAAGAGGACCCCTGCGTACCGGCCGGCGGCGCGAATCACTTGCCCCACCTCTGCGATTCGTTGCGGGCGGAGAGGCGTGCGCTCAGCTCCTCGCGCGATGTCAGGCTTCGGACTCGCTCGCTCCTGACTTCCCACTCCCTGCCGCCCAGGAGCGGCCGGAGCCACACGCGGCCGCCCACGTAGCCCATGACGACCCCTACGGCGTCCTTCGCGGTGTCCTTGGCCAGAGCGCCCAGCGCGGGCGGATCGCTGACTGTCCCCTGCTGGTCAGGCTCGGCGTCGCCTTTCGCGCCACTGCTGGTCATCTCGTCCCCGTACGGTCGCTGTTGGGCAGGTCTCAATGACTGTACGTAGGTGACAGGCAGTCAACCCATATACGCAGCATGGCAGTTCGCAGGCGATCGGCCCGGAACTGTCATGACTCGTGGTAGTTACCCGGACACTCCGAGGTGAGAGGCCATCTCACGCATGTCCTGGGTCAGCGTGCGCTTCCGGTGCGCGAGGATGTCCGACATGACGTAGCCGGCCATCCGCTGGTGCTTCAGCCACTCGGGCGATGTGCGCCGGATGGTGTTGAGCTCGTCCATGGCGTCCTGGTGGGACCCCAGGAGCGCGTGAGCCCGCGCGATGTCGAGGCGGTGCCGGTCCCAGTTGTTCTGACTCGGGCGGCCGAGCCGCTTCAGCGCCTTGCGGCCCACCGCTCCCTCGTCGGCCCGGCGGAGCACGCCGCGGGCGTCTCCGATCAGGGACAGGTCCTCGATGGCCTTCGCCTCGGCCGTCACCGGCCCGAAGGTGGTCCAGTGCTCCCGGAAGTTGACGTGCTCGACGTTCAGGGCGCTCGCGGCCGTCGCGCTCATGCGACGAGCCTCCTTGGCAACGTCTTCGCGGTTGTTGCGCATGGCCGCGGAGGCGACGCGCTGGCACAGCTCTCCCCAGACGGCCAGTTGCCCCGGAGAGGCGCCCGAGATGCGCGGCTCGACCTCGGAGGCCGTCGTGGCGGCCAGGCGCTCGGCCTCGTCGAACCTGTCCTGCCGCAGCAGCAGCCAGCCCATGCCTACGACGCCGGTAGCGGCGACGAGGGTCTGCCCCGTCTCCCTGGCGTCCCGGATGCCCTGCGAGAGGGCGTGGTAGGCCATGTCGTAGCGCCTGACCTGCGTCAGATACTTGCCGGTGAGGAGGAAGGCGCTCGCGCGGACCATGATGGCCCGCTGGCGCGGCTCCCCTTCGCCGCTGGCGGCTACGGCTGCCTCGGCGGCGGTCAGGATGCCGGGCAGCTTCTTGGCGACGGAGTCGTACCGGTCGGCGTGGTACAGGCTGTGAGAGTCGTCGATGTCGCGCTGGATGACGGCGATGTCGACGACCTGTTCCGGCTCCGCGAAGATCTCGGTGAGCCCCACGGGTGGCATGAGCGCCCGGCGCAGCGCCGTGAGCCGAACGGTATCGCCGTCGTTGAAGCGCACGGGTCCGGGTGCCCCGGCTGCGAACAGGCTCGATGTCGTGGTGCCGAGGGCGCGCGCCAGTGCGTGAAGGGTCTCGACGCGGGCACTTCCGCCCTGTTCGACCTTGCGGACAACGCCGACAGACAGACCGGACTCTTCGGCGAGCTGTTCCTGGCTCAGTCCCGCGCGGCGCCGGTAATTGCGGATGTTCTCGGACAGCGACATCGAATCACCTCTCCGCCAGAGTACGCCGCTTGGGAAAACAGACAGGCCCCCCTCCGGGCGGACCTGAAAGGATAACTCCCGTTGTATCCCGGCTTTCTCGTCCCTGCGCCAGCCCCAGTCAGCACCGGACCCGTACGGGAGGGGTGCTCATAGGTGATCAGATGACGAGAGGTCAGCACGAAATGGGCACGGCAACGACGAAGGGCCCGAGCCGTCTTCTCAGATCGGTGCAGATCTGTTCAGACCTGTTCAGACCGTTCCGTACGCCTCGCCGCCGAGTTCGAGGACCGCCGTGCCCGCAGTGCTGTCGGCCAGCCAGGCGCGGAAGGCGTCGACCTCCGCCTCGGGCAGCCCGATCTCGATGGTCACCTCGGCCGCGTACCGCACGTCCCGCACCTGACGCCCGGTCGCCCGCAGGTCGTTCTCCAGCTTCCCGGCGCGCTGGTGGTCCACGGTGACGGTCGCCAGCCGGAAGCGCTGCCGCGCGATGGTGCCCAGCGCGTCGAGCGCTTCGCCGACGGCGCCGCCGTATGCCCGGATCAGTCCGCCCGCACCGAGCTTGACGCCGCCGAAGTAGCGGGTGACGACGGCGACGACGTACCGGAGATCGCGGCGGAGCAGCATCTGCAGCATGGGTGCGCCCGCGGTGCCGCCGGGCTCTCCGTCGTCGCTCGCCTTCTGCACGCCGCCGTCGGCGCCGATGACGTACGCGAAGCAGTTGTGGGCGGCGGTGGGGTGCTCCTTGCGGATGCGCCGGATGAAGTCCTGCGCCTGCTCTTCGGTGGCGGCGGGCGCGAGGGCACAGAGGAAGCGCGACTTGTTGACCTCGGTCTCGTGCACGCCCTCATGCGCGACCGTCCGGTACTGCTCCTGCATCACCTCACCCTATGCCTGGCCGCCGGGCCACCGGCTCCCCGGCCGGGAGAGGGAATGGGGGCGCCGGGTCCTTGGTTGAGCGGGACATGTACGCAGACGCAGAGACGATCCGCAGGATTCTGACCGCCACGGGCGACACCTGGGCGGTTGTCGGGCTGTCGACCAACCAGCGCCGGGCAGCCTACGGAGTGGCCGATGTGCTGCAGCGCTACGGCAAGCGCATCGTCCCGGTGCATCCCAAGGCGGAGACCGTGCACGGCGAGCAGGGGTACGCGTCGCTGGCCGACATCCCGTTCCCGGTGGATGTGGTCGATGTCTTCGTGAACAGCGATCTGGCGGGCCATGTCGCCGACGAGGCGGTGGCGGCCGGTGCGAAGGCCGTGTGGTTCCAGCTCGGGGTGGTCGACGAGAAGGCCTGGGAGCGGGTCCGCGCCGCCGGTCTCGACATGGTCATGGACCGCTGCCCCGCGATCGAGATCCCGCGGCTGGGCTGAGCCCACCGCGAGGCCCGCGCCCCCGGACGTCAGGCCTGCACAGGCCCGGCGCCGGGCAGGGTCGGAGCGGCCCGGATGCAGCCAGGCGGCCCCGGACTCAGCTGCCGAGACCGTCCAGGACGGTGGCACCGGGCAGTTCGGCGAGCGTCTTGCCGGGGACGAGGAGCTTGCCGCGCCGACGCCCGCTGCCGATGATCGCGTACGGCACGTCGACGACTGCCGCGTCCACCAGCATTGGCCAGTCGGACGGGAGACCGATGGGGGTGATGCCGCCGTACTCCATACCGGTCCGGCCCACGGCCGTGTCCATGGCGGCGAAGGACGCCTTGCGCGCTCCGAGATGGCGCCGGACGGTGCCGTTGACGTCCAGGCGGGTGCCCGAGAGAACCACGCAGGCCGCCAGGGTGACGTCCTGTCCTCGCTTGCCCGCGACGACGACGCAGTTCGCCGAGGCCTCCAGCAGCCCGGGCCCGTAGGCCTCGGCGAAGGCAGCGGTGTCCGCCCTCTCGGGGTCGGTGTCGACGTACAGCAGCTGTTCGACCGGCACCGAACCGCTCCAGGCCCGGATCGCGTCGGCGACGGAGGGGGTCAGCTCGTCCAGGCACTCGACCGCGCGGCGGACAGAGTCGAAGTTTCCGATGGGAGCGCGCACTTTCGCACACTAACAGGCGGCTCAACGGGCGGCGGGGCGTGGGCCGGCGGCCGTCTCAGCGCACCGGCGGGATGGAGACGGCCATCGTCATCTCGACGGTTTCCGCGCCGTCGTTGCGATAGGCGTGCGCACCGCTCGCCTCGAAGGCGGCGGAGCCTCCGCAGGGCACGCGGTGCTCCTCGTCGTCGACGACGAGGGTCAGCTCCCCGGCCGTCACATGGAGCAGCTCGAAGGTGCCGGGGGGGTGCGGGTCCGAGGAGCTGCTGTCGCCGGGCATGAGCCGCCAGGACCACAGTTCCAGCGGGCCGGGGGTCTGGGTTCCGGCGAGCAGCGAGGTGTGGCTGCCCGCCTCGGTGGACCACATGCGTACGGCCTGACCGGGCGCGACGATCTGGACCTTGGGCCCCTGGTCGTAGTCGAGCAGCGTGGTGATGCTCACCCCGAGAGCGTCGGCGATCTTCACGGTGGTGCCGACGCTGGGGTTCGTCCGCGCCTGCTCGATCTGGATGATCATGCCCCGGCTCACTCCGGCGCGTGCCGCAAGGCCGTCCAGCGTGAAGCCCCGCTCGTTGCGCCAGCGCTTGAGGTTGCGGGCGAGGGACTGCGTGAGGTGGTCGAGATCCGTCACGTTCCGTCCAATATTCTAGATGGCAGAGTTCATTACAATGCACTACGCTGTGCTGGACTTCAGCGTCCATCACACTGTACTGCGAGGTTCGTCATGACAGCAGTCTTCGCCCTGGCCACCAGCCTGCTCTGGGGGCTGGCCGACTTCGGCGGCGGGCTGCTGACACGACGCATCCCGGCCCTGACCGTGGTCGTCGTCTCGCAGACCGTCGCCGCTGCCGTGCTCGGCACACTCGTGATGGCCACCGGCGGCTGGAGCGAGGCCGGCCCCCAGCTGTGGTTCGCCGTCGCGGCGGGCGTCGTCGGCCCGGCGGCCATGCTCTGCTTCTACCGGGCGCTCGCGCTGGGCCCGATGGGCGTCGTCTCGCCGCTCGGCTCGGTCGGCGTCGCGGTCCCCGTCGGTGTCGGTCTGCTGATCGGCGAGCGGCCGGGCCTGCTCCAGGTCGCGGGGATCGCCGTGGCCGTCGCCGGGGTCGTGCTGGCCGGCGGCCCGCAGCTGCGCGGGGCGCCCGTACAGCGTCAGGCGATCGTGCTCACCCTCGTCGCGGCCTTCGGTTTCGGCGCGGTCATGGCGCTCATCGCGGAGGCCTCCTCCACCCTCACCGGGCTGTTCCTGGCCCTCTTCGTCCAGCGGGTGGCCAATGTCGTGGTCGGTGGCGCGGCGCTCTATGTGTCCGTACGGCGCGGCGCGCCGGCCCTGCCCGAGGGCGGAGGCTGGCGTCTGATCCGGTCCTCGCTGCTCGCGCTCGCCTTCGTGGGCCTCGCCGACGTCGCGGCCAACGGCATGTACTCGCTGGCCGCCCAGCGTGGTCCAGTGACCGTCGCCGCTGTCCTCGCCTCGCTCTACCCGGTGATCACCTCGCTGGCGGCGCGCGGCTTCCTCAAGGAGCGGCTGCGGGCGGTGCAGGCGGCGGGCGCCGGGCTCGCGCTGTTCGGCACCCTGCTGCTCGCGGCGGGCTGACCGGCGCTCGGAGTTGCGCGGTGCGCCGGTCAGAACCTGCGCACCGCGTACACCGCGAGCGCGATGCCCTGGATGACCACAGCGATCGCCAGCAGGATGCGCAGAGTGCGAATGTTCATGCCCCGCGCCTCCCCTCTCGGCGGTTCGCGGGCTCAGCCGTCCGCCGCCTCAGCGGTCCGCGACGGATGCCGACTCAGCGGTCCGCGGACAGATCCAGTGTGCCCGGCCCGGTGCTCTCCGCGTCGAGTTCCGCTTCCGCCAGCGCCACCAGTTGCTCGGGGGTGACACCTGCGGGGATGGGAACCGGCGGCGGGGTGCGCAGCGGAGGCTGCCAGCCCGACTCGGGGTCCCAGCGGCGGACGATACGGGCGGGTGCCCCCGCCACCACGGCGTAGTCGGGCACCTCGCCCCGTACGACCGCGCCCGCGGCGACGACCACGTTCCGACCGAGCCGCGCGCCGGGCAGGATCACGGCGCCCGCACCGAGCCAGCTGCCGCCGCCGATCTCCACGGGGGCGGTACGCGGCCACTGCCTGCCCACCGGCTGCCGCGGGTCGTCGTAACTGTGGTTGTCACTGGTGACATAGACGTACGGGCCGCAGAAGACGTCGTCGCCGAAGACGACCGGCTGCGAGGCCACGACGTGGCTGCCCCGGCCGAGGACGACGCCGTTGCCCAGGCGCAGGACCGGGTCGGGTCCGAGGTCGAGGCCGGGCATCATTCCGGCGGTCAGGGTGACCTGTTCGCCGATGATGCAGTGGTCGCCGAGGTGGATCCACGGCTCGCCGAAGACCGTCCCCTGCGGGAAGGCGAGCCGGGTCCCCGCGCCTATCCGGCCGAAGCTGTACAGGCCCGGCCGCTCGGCGGTGACCGCCCCGGCGTTCTGCACCCAGCGCAGGCCGCGGTGGACGGCGCGGGTGACGGCCCGGCGCCGCCAGGCCCCCAGCGATGAGAACGTGTTCCGGTTTTTCGGCACGCGCTCACGGTACTCAGCCGGGTGGCGGGTGACGCCCGCCCGAGCTGTGATCTTCACCCCACCCGGCGCCCGGCTCACCCGGCCGTCGCCTACGGTGCCGTCACAGCGCGGCAGCACAAGCAGCACAAGAGGAAAGCGAGCGGGACGAGATGACGGAGCGAGCGTTGATCGCAGGCGTGGGCGGCAAGGAGCCGAAGATCGACCCGGAGGCGTTCACCGCACCCACGTCCGTCGTGGTCGGCGAGGTGTCGCTCGGCGCGGGCGCGAGTGTCTGGTATCAGACGGTGCTGCGCGGCGACGGCGGTCCGATCACGATCGGGGCAGACAGCAACATTCAGGACAACTGCACCGTCCATGTCGACCCCGGCTTCCCCGTCACGGTCGGCGAGCGCGTCTCGGTCGGCCACAACGCCGTACTCCACGGCTGCACCGTCGAGGACGACGTCCTGGTCGGCATGGGCGCCACCGTGCTCAACGGGGCGCGGATCGGCGCGGGCTCGCTGGTGGCGGCGCAGGCACTCGTGCCGCAGGGCATGGAGGTGCCGCCGGGCTCGCTGGTCGCGGGGGTGCCCGCGAAGGTGAGGCGGGAGCTGACCGAGGAGGAGATCGAAGGCATCAGGCTCAACGCCGCGGTGTACGTGGATCTGGCGCGCGCCCACCAGGAGGCGCTGGAAGGCTGAGCACAGGAGGCGCTGGAAGCGCCGAACGCCCGTCAGTCGGCGGCCGGAACGGGGTCGGCCGCCGTCTCCGGCTCCACTGCCGCGGCGGACTCGGCTGCGGCGGACTCGGCCGCGGCCTTCTTCGCGCGCCGCTTGAGCGCCAGGAACGAGATCAGACCGATCAGCAGGGCGAGGACGAGCCCGAGCCAGGAGAACCGCTTCAGCCAGGACTCGGCGACCACTCCGATGTAGTAGACGACGGCCGTCGTGCCACCCGCCCACACGATGCCGCCGAGCACGTTGGCGATGAGGAACTTCCAGTACGGCATGCGCAGGACGCCCGCGAGCGGCCCGGCGAAGATCCTCAGCAGGGCGACGAACCGGCCGAAGAAGACCGCCCACATGCCCCACTTCTCGAAGGACCGCTCGGCGGACGCGATGTGGTGCGGCCCGAAATGCTTGGGAAACTTCCCGCCGAGCCAGGTCAGCAGCGGCTTGCCGCCCTTGCGGCCGATCGCGTAGCCGATGGAGTCACCGACGATGGCGCCGGTGATGGCGCAGGCGCCAAGGATCACCGGGTCGATCTCTCCGTGCTGCGACGCCAGCAGCGCCGAGCTGACGAGGATGATCTCACCGGGCAGCGGGATACCGAGGCTCTCGAGCCCGATGACCACCCCGACCAGCACATAGACACTGATCGCGGGCACGGTCTCGAGCCACTCCTGGACGTGCAACGCCGGTTCCTCCCGTGTGATCCCCCTGCTGCCCGGCGCGCGCCGCGGCGGGACGCCGGGCAGCCTACTGGATACGGGGAAACAGGTGGGCTCAGCTGTTCGGCCGGAGCGTCCAGACAATCGACATCTCGCCGGTAACAGCGCCGTCCTCACGCGTGATCTCAATCACCACGGGGAACTCGGGACGGTCGCCGGCGTCGAGTTCCGCGACGACCTCGGCGGCCGGCCGGCCCAGCCGGGCGGTGGCCGTGACCGGCCCCATGGCGAGCTTCTTGTAGCCGATCTCGGCCCGGACCGCGAGCGGGACGGCCCGCGAGAGCTGGTCACCGAACGCGGCGAGCACGATGGCACCGCTGGCCGACTCGGCGAGCGTGAACATCGCACCGGCGTGCGGCCCGCCGACGTGGTTGTGGAAGTCGGGCTGGTCGGGCAGCCGGACCACCGCGCGCTCGGGCGTGGTCTCGGCGAACTCGAGGTTGAGGGTGCGGGCCATCGGCACGGTGGCCGTGAGCATGTCGCCGATCGACGGCAGAGTCTCGGACATACGGCTACGTTACCAGCGAGTAGCAAAAGTGGGGAGGGTCCGTACCCTCCGCCGTGGAGGCCGTGGCGGACGGTACGGACCCCTCGGTGCGCTGGTGCGGGACGAGGCCGGGCGTCAGGGGGCGAAATCCCCGGCGCCACGGGCGGGAGGGCCATGGGTGCGCCCGGCCATGGGTACGACGCGCCCGCCGAGGGCAGCCCCCGGAGCTCGGACGGCCCGGCTGAAAGTGGTTGGCCGCAGAGGCGGTCGGCACGGGATAGTGCGCGGGTGACTCACCCGCTTCCGCGCTGCGCCGCCCCGCGTGGGCGGCACGTAATTACCGCCTGCTGACCGCCGCCGTGATCACGAGCCTCGGAAACTCCGGTGCTCTGATCGCGGCGGCGTTCGCGGTTCGGCAGGCGGGCGGCGACCAGCGAGGGCAGGGTCGAAAGCTGTCCGGCGGCGCTTCAGGCGGCGTACGTCCGGAACCGTCATTTCGAACACAGGCCCGAGCACTCCTCAATGGCTTCGGCTCGGGGCGCGGGGCACCGGACTCGGCCTACGCGGTTGGGGACACGGTAAGCGCCCCCGGACGACGGGGCCCCTCTCCCGGCTCAGCCGATGGTGAAGGCGCCGTCCGGCGGCTCGGGCGACGGCACCGCGTCGGCGTCGTGGACCGGCGCTGCGCCCGCCATCAGCTCTGCCAGGCGAGCTCCGGCCTCCACCCGTGCCGGGAACACATCGGACGCGGTACGGCGGGCCAGTTCGGCGACCGGCAGCTCGGTGTGCGAGGCGAGCAGTACGGTGTTGCCGAAGCGCCTGCCGCGCAGCACCCCCGGCTCCGCGATCAGACCCAGGTGCTCGAACTCCTCGGCAAAGGCGGCGAGTTGAGAGCGGAGAAAGGCGAACGGCGCGCCGTCCGCGAGGTTCGCCGCGTAGACGCCACCGGGCCGCAGGGCACGGGCGGCGCACCGCGCGTACTCGACGGACGTCAGGCTCGCGGGCACCCGCGAGCCGCCGAAGACATCGGCGACCAGCACATCCGCCGAATCCGCCGGGGCGTCCTCGAGCCAGGCGCGGGCATCGGCGCAGTGCACCTCGATCCCGGAGCCGTGGTCCAGAGGCAGGTATTCCGCGACGAGTGCGAACAGCCCGCGGTCCGCCTCGATCACCGTCTGGCGGGAGCCGGGGCGCGTTGCCGCCACGTAGCGCGGCAGCATCAGCGCGCCCCCGCCGAGGTGGGTCACATCGAGCGGCTTCCCCTCCTCGGCCGCCGCGTCCACGGCGTGGGCGAGCCGTCGCGCGTACTCGAACTCCAGGTGGGTCGGCTCGTCGAGGTCGACGTAGGACTGCGGGGCCCCGTCCATTGTGAGCAGCCAGGCGCGTCGCCTGTCCACGTCGGGCATCAGCTTGGCGGTCCCGCTGTCCACGGCCCGGGTCACCGGAATCGGCTCGTCCACAGCCCCATTGTCGCCTGTCGCCGGGCCCGTCCCGCCGGCGCACGGCGCACCGGCAAGCGCCCCCCGGCTGCCGGGTCAGTCCGCCCAGACCGCCGCGACAGCCGCGGCGTGCGCACCGGCCTGCGCGCGGCCCAGCCGCGCCGCGGCGGCACGACGGGCCGGGTCGAGCGGGTTGCGCCCGAAGGCGGCGCGGGCCGTACGGTCCGGGGTGAGCAGTACGACACGGGCGCCGCTCGCGGTGAGCTGTGCGGCCTGCGCGCCGGCCGCCGGGACCGGGCCACCGCCTCCGGTCATCGGGGCAAGGATGACCACCCGGCCGTACTCGGCGGCGAGGTCGGCATTGGCGGTCGACCGCACGCCGCCGTCGATCCAGCGCCGGCCGTCGATGGTGACCGGCGGCCAGACGCCCGGGACGGCGCAGCTGGCGGCGACGGCGTCGACGATGTCCACCCCGCTGGTGCGGTCGAAGGCCTTGAGCCCTCCGGTGACCGCGTCCACCGCGGTGATCACCAGCCGCCGGTCCGGCCAGCTGTGCGAGACGAGCCGCTGCGCGATCACGGCTCGCCGCTCGCCCTCGGAGGGCGTACGGGACTGCAGGGCCATCCGGCCCACCCTGGCTCCGAAGGATGTGCTGTCGCGGGACCGGAGGGCGGCCAGCGCGTACCGGGAGATCACGGCCGGGCCCATGCGGGCGGCGATCTCCCCTGTCGGATCGGCGAGTTGACGCTCGTACAGCTCCTCGAGGCCGAGCAGGCCGGAGGTGAGCTGCGCGCCGACGACGGACCCAGCGGAGGTTCCGATCACCACTCCGGCCGCGCTCAGGTCCGCTCCGGCCTCGGCGAGACCGGCGAGCATCCCGATCTCCCAACCGACCCCGGTGATGCCACCACCGCCGAGCACGAGTGCCGTATCCGCCATGCCGCCCTCCGATCCGAGTGCGGGCAGTCTCGCACTCGCGTGCGGGGACGAACAGCCTCGCACCGCGCCGCGGGCCCCCGACACGGAGACCCCCGCTGCGAAGTCGGAAAGCCGGCGGCGGTTGGGCCCCTGACAACTGCACGCCCCCCACTCCCCGTCCGGCAGAGGCGGCAGATCCCGGGTGCCGGAAGGTGCGCCGGACGTCCGTGCTGTAGCCACCCGATTCGACAAGAGGGCGTACATCCTCCATGGGACCGTGACCGTCGCTTCCATTCGCCTCTGGCTTCGCTCGTGACCCGCCGGGCAGTCCGTAGCGCCGTTCGCCGCGGGGCAGCCCCTTTGTCAGAGCCGTGTGGAAGGACCCATCGGACACGCCCTAGTCCTCGGGGCAGTCGTACGTGGTGTCGCCCTGCCGCCAGTCCGCTCCGGCGTCGATGTTCCTGCCGGGTTCCCCGCACACCAGCACCACGGCGGAACCTTCCTTTTCGTGATGCAGCACAGTCAGCATTTTGTTGACCGGTCGCTGCAACGAAGCGGCGGGGAAATGGAGGCGCCCACTCGCTCCTTCCAGGTCGAAGAAACCATTGGTGATGAACTGGTGGATGATGGGGCGGGTCAGGTCCACGTTCGCCGCACTGGCCTTGCTCGCGGCCTGGGCGAGCACCTTGATCGAATCATGGGCGAGCGCCGCGTGCCCGTCGTTCAGCCACAGGTCGTCCGCGCCGAACTCCTTGGCGTAGGCGCGGTTGAAATCCTGCGCCTCTCCGCTGCGGTCCGGATGGCTGGCAGGCAGCATATGAGCCGTGTGATACAGATGCAGCCAGGACTTTTCCTTGAAGCCGCCGCTGAGCGCGGCATTGGTGAGTTCATTGCCGCCCACCACGGTGAGATCCTTGTTCGCGCAGTTGCTGACGTTCTGGAACGTTTCCAAGAAGGCTTCGAACTCCCGGACCCGGGACGCCCAGTAGACCAGGGTCTTCGGGTTCTCCACGACCCTGCTGCACACCGCCTCCGCCACTTCGGACATGCTGAACTTCATGTCGAGGTCCGTCTCGTTCGGGACGGTCTGCCCGTCTCCGGCGCCGGGCGTGTAGCCGATCCGCTCTCCTGTGGACGTGAATTGGCCGGCGAATTCCTTCCCCAGCTCATTGCTGTAGACGTCCGCCGGATCGGTCACCACCGCGACGTTTTCGGCTGGTGCGCAGGAGTCCTGGCCGGTCCGGATCGTGTTCGCCTCCTTGATGAACGCCCCGACCACACGCGCCTCCCGCCTGTTGTTCGGCGCGGCACCGTGGTAGTAACGCCCGACCTCCATCTCCTTCGCCGTGGCCGTGGAGCTCACAATCGGGATCCCGGCCTTGTTGAGCCGGCGCAGTGCGGCGACCGTCTCCTTCCGGCTCTCGGTGAATCCCGTGACGCCGATGAGCTGCGGGTCCTTCTTCGCCTCCTCGACGACTTCCTTCGCCTTCCGTTCCGCGTTCTTGTACTGCACCCCGGCGTCGTACGTCTTGATCCGTACCAGGATGCCGTTGTCATTCGCGGGCGCCTGCTTGTGCAGCGACTTCTGGGCCAGTGCCAGGCCGCGCAGTTCGGGGATCGATCCGCCGGAGCGCAGTTCGTTCTCGTTCGCCGGCGGCGACGAGTGGATGAGTGCGATGGTCACGGTCCGTCCGGGGTCGTGCAGCTTCTCTGCGGCTCTGTTCTGCTCCTTGATCATCTCCAGCGCTTTCGTGTGCTGGTCCACGGGTGTGCCGGTGTCCGGCCGGCCCTGCGGGACGTGGTCGGGTCCGGTGAGGCATGCGGTGTACGCGTCCCTGAACGGCCCTTCGCCGACCCACGGCAGGGGAGCGAGCAGCCCGGTGAGCCACAGGGCGACGATGAGGGCCGTGGCCTCGAAAGCCAGTTCCGGGCGAGGGCGTACGCGTAACCAGGGCGTCCAGACCGGAGGCACCGGCGTGGTGCGGCTGCCCGGCTCCGGCGCCCCAAGCGTGACCTCGAAAGGCGCCGGGATCTCACCCTTCGCCGGGTTCAGCTTTCCTGCTGCGTCGTTCAGGCCGTGCGCATCGGTAACGGCGCCCGGTACGTCCGGCAGCGCGGCGACCAGAACCGTCACTGGGTTGGGGCAGGTCGTCTGCTTCTCGCTGTACAGCGTAATGAAGTCGGCGACTGCGCCGTCCGGCCCGTTACGGCTGCCGCCCAGCAGCAGGGCATGGCGGGGGCGCCGGCGTCGGCGCCCCGGGTGCAGCAGTCCTTGGCGCGCATGGCCGTACAGGTCGGTCATGAGTGCGGCGAGGAGCAGCCCGTCCCATCCGTCGTCACCGGCTCGCCGCACGTCGACGAACTCACGAAGCGCCGCACCATAGGTGCGCTTCCCTGCGAAGTCAGCCGGCCACAAGTGCCGGTAGCGCCGCCTCCGGGAGAAGCGCAGTCCCCAGCGCCACTCCCACCATTTCCGGTGCACCCGGTCCGCCAGCGACTGGACGGATTCGAGCGGGACGGTGAAGAAGAACGCCGTGATCGTAGGGCTTCCGCTCACCTGAGGCGGCCTTGCCGCGGTGTCGCGTCCCCGGTGCCTGGCGTACACCTGATCCGCTACCGGCACGTCCCGATCCTCGGAGAGGCTGTGGATCAGGTCGTACGCGGGCAGCCGGAGCCTGCCCGTCTCCGCGGGGGTGTTCTCCCGGAGCGCCTCGGCGATCTGCTCGATCAGCTGGGTCCTGGTTCCATCCCGCCATTCGATGTGTGCGTACGGGACGCAGGGCACCGTGCCGCCGGCGGCCGAAGAGCGCTTCAGGCAGCCCTCCAGGGCCTGGAGGGCCTGGAGGGCCTCGTCAGGACCGGTCCGCAGTACGACGGGCGGGTGCTTCGAAACGCGTTTGTGCAGCCGGGACCGGGTACGTACCGCGGCGCGATAGGCCTCGACGAAGTCGAGCCCGTGATCCCATCCAGGAAAGTCCGGCACCGTCTGCCTCCCCCGACTTTGGTGGAGACGAGCGTGCCCGCATCCTCACTCTGAGTCAACTTGCTTACGAAGTAGTCCTGTTCGCGTACCGCAGAGCATGTGTGGCTCTCCGATGCTTTCCCCCTGCCCCACCAACCTCTGTGGTGGGCCGATGCGTTCCACAGACGCGGGGAACCGAACGGAATTGCCAGGAAGGGCGAAGACCGCACATCCGGAGCCGGGGTGTTGGCGCACACGTGCTCCAACACCCCGACCTCGTCCCCTGGTCCTGCCTTTGCACATCCCGCCGGCCGACCGCCAGGAT